>JBLIOK010000116.1:0-7768 GCA_047639735.1 Candidatus Krumholzibacteriia bacterium
CCATACCTGGGTCGCCTGTTGAATGGGAGACCGATAGCTGGCGCGTGGCGGACGTTTGTGAAACCAACCAGCCTGTGAACCAAATCGACGGTGTCCAGCCGCGCGCAGGGGCTCTTCGGTTGGCTGAATTTGCAAATCCGGGTGGTGCAGGTGGCAGTTACGGTTATTCGGCGGCCACCGAAAATATTTTTCCACCATTTAGCCGAGTCATTTCTTTGCCGTATCGATTTGATCGAATTGTGCCCGAGTCTGCGGATGGGAACCCTTTGCACCACCGACGAGATTTGGTGATGAGCAGTCTCTTATTCAGGTTGGGTGTGCCACCCGGAGATCATGATGTCCCGGCAGTTGAGGCCTCAGTTTTTGGGGTGAAAAATTATCCAAACCCGTTCAATCCGAGTACAAAAATTTTGTACACGATAAAAACGCCAGGGCACCTGTCGTTAAAAGTGTACAATGTTCGTGGTGAGTTGGTGAAGATCCTCATCGAAGGTAACGTGCAAAAAGGGGATGCCATCACCTGGTTTGGTGATACAGACCAAGGCGGTGACGCCCCGTCTGGAGTCTATTTCTACGAGGCTCGGATGGGTGCCGATGTGTTGGTCAACAAGATGGCCCTGGTGAAGTGACCTAGCTACTGAGTGACGTAACACTCAGCTTCAATCACCTTCTCAGCTATCGCGTCGTGCAACCGAGTCCGATTAACGGGCTCATGTTTGGTCAACCGGCGCATGCCCGCCAACATCGTGCGCAATTCATCGCCTTCGACCGTGGCTGATAACATGTTGCGGGCCCAGGTGCTCACCTGTTCCATCGAATCATGCACTTGCAGGGAAAGCATATTGGCCATCAACGAAGCACTGTCTTCGCCATCAGCCGCGGCCTTTTTCATGGTGCGCAGCAGCCCGCTTTCGCAGGCGTAGGTGGCCATCGTGATATCCGCAATATCCGACAACACCTCTTGTTGGTCCTTAAGGCCCATGCCAAATTCTTGCGCAGCTAAGCCGAGCGTCGCCAGAACGATCTTCTTCATGTTCGTGACCACTTTGGCTTCGGCCTCCAAGAATTGGGGCTCGCCAGGTTCCTCAAAAGAAGGCAGCGCTGTGAGGTCGGCGGCGACAGCTTGGGCCGCTTGCAGGAAAGGCAGCTGGCCTTTCATGGCTTTCTTCATGATCATACCCGGCACCAGCATGCGGTTGATTTCGTTGGTGCCTTCGAATATACGGTTGATGCGTTCGTCGCGATAGATCCGTTCCAAGGGGTATTCTTCGCAGTAGCCGTAGCCGCCGAGCATCTGCAAACATTCATCCGCAGCAAGGGCTAACACTTCGCTGGCGTAAACCTTGATCATTGAACATTCGATGCTGAACTCTTCCACTTGTTGGATACTCTTGCGGTCATAGTCAGGGTCAGCCGGATCCAAGGTGGCAATGGCTGCATCCAGTAAGCCTGCGGTTCGATAGACCATGCTTTCGGCCATGAAAATGGCGGCATTCACGTCGGCGATTTTGCGTCTGATCAATCCGAAACTCGACAGCGGTTGTTCAAACTGATGGCGAGCTTTGGTGTACGGAACAGCCGCCGCCAAGGCCATCTTAGCCCCGCCAGTTGTGCTTGCACCCAGTTTGAATCGACCGACATTCAAGATGTTGAACGCGATGTGATGACCTTTGCCGATTTCACCGAGCACGTTCTCGACGGGAACTTTGACGTCTTCCAAAATGATGGGGCAGGTGGAGGAGCCCTTGATGCCCATCTTTTTTTCTTCGGGACCGATGACGACGCCGTCACTCTTGAGGTCGATGATGAATCCGGTGAAGAGTTTGCCATCGATTTTAGCAAACAGGATAACCATGTCAGCATAACCGGCGTTGGTGATGTATTGTTTGGCGCCGTTCAAGACGTAGTGCGTGCCATCTTCGGTCAAAACGGCGGTTGTGGCGGCAGCCAAGGCGTCGCTGCCGCTACCAGGTTCGGTCAATGCGTAACAACTGAGCACTTCGCCGGTGGCCAAGAGCGGCAGGTACTTTTTCTTTTGCTCGTCGTTGCCAAAGTAGACGATTGGCAAGGTGCCAATGCCGCAATGCGCGCCGTGCGTCACGGCAAATGATCCGCCGCCCGCTACTTTTTCAGAAATCAACATGACGGTAGCTTTGTCGCTGCCCATGCCGCCAAAAGCTTCGGGGATGTCCGCCATGAACAAACCGGTTTCGCCTGCTTTTTTGAGCAGACCTTCGCCTAGCATGGTGTTGCCTTCGTATTCAAGCTCTTGGACAATAGGGGCAATGTGACGCTCGACAAAGTCGTCGACGGTTTGGGCGAACATCCGTTGCGAGTCGTTAAAATCTTCCGGCGTGAAGCAGTCGGCAGGAGCCGTTTGGTTCAGTAAGAATTCGCCGCCGGTGGGGTATGATTTGCCTGACATCGTCGTTCTCCTCGAACTCGTAGAATTACATTGTTCCTAAACTGCGGCGAAGATTCCTGCCGCGCCCATGCCCGTGCCGATGCACATGGTGACCAGGGCATATTTGCCGCCGCGTCGTTTCAACTCGTACAGCGCGCTGGCTGTGAGCTTGGCACCGGTGCAGCCGAGGGGATGTCCCAAGGCGATGGCGCCACCGTTCGGATTCAATCGGCTGTCGGTGGGGTCCAAGCCCAGTCCGAGGCAAACCGAGAGACTTTGGGCCGCAAAAGCTTCGTTCAGCTCGATAACATCCATTTCGGCCAGAGTGAGGCCAGTTTGAGCCATCACCTTAGGAACGGCAGCAACAGGGCCAAAACCCATGATATCGGGCTCAACGCCAGCAACTGCGTAGCCCACGAACCGCGCCAGCGGGGTAGCCCCGATTTCAGCGGCCATTTCAGCCGACATCACCAAAGCTGCAGCGGCGCCATCGCTCATTTGGCTGCTATTGCCTGCGGTCACCGAACCGCCGGCCTTGAAAGCAGGATTGAGGCGAGCCAAAGCTTCTGCCGTTGTGTCGGCACGGGGGCCTTCGTCCACGGCAAAGAGAACTTCTTTGCTGATGGGCCGACCATTGGTCGCGAGTGCCGGTAGTTGAGCCATTACCGGAACGATCTCATCTTGAAAGTGGCCGTTTTTAATCGCTGCCAAAGCCTTCTTGTGGCTTTGGAAACTGAATTCGTCCTGGAGTTCGCGCGTGATGTTGTCGCGCGAGGCCAGGTTCTCAGCGGTTAGTCCCATATTTGTCAGATACTCGGGATGCTCGCTAGCCATCTGAGGGTTGGGCAAATACCGCAATCCGCCTAGCGGAACCATGGTCATGCTTTCGGTGCCACCAGCAATAACGGCATCCGCTTGTCCCGCGCCGATTTTTAGTGCCGCGAGATTAATCGTTTCCAAGCCAGAACTGCAAAAGCGATTGACGGTCATGCCCGGCACGCTGACGGGTAGGCCGGCAAGCAAGGCGATATTGCGACCGACGTTCATGCCTTGTTCGGACTCCGGCATGGCGCAGCCCATGATCACATCGCCGATTCTTTCCGGATCGAGTTTGGGGTGATCGTCAACCAAGGCTTTGACCACGGCGGCGGCCAAGTCATCTGGTCGCGTGTGGCGCAAGGTGCCTTTGTTAGCGCGTCCAACGGCCGTGCGTCGGGCGTCGACTATGACAACGTCTTTCATCGCGATCTCCTTTGGCGCTAGTTGCGCAGGGGTTTGCCTTTTTTGAGCAGATGTTCTATGCGCTCGAGAGTTTTGCGTTCGCCCATCAAGCGCATGAAGCTTTCGCGCTCGAGGTCGAGCATGTCTTGTTCAGTAACGGTTGTGCCCGGTGGCACACGGCCACCAGCAAGGACCAGAGCTAACTCCATGCCAACCTTGCGGTCGTGAGCGGAAACGTAGCCGCCTTGTTCCATGTTGAAGAGCACCGATTCTGCCAGTGCGATACCGGAGGTCCCCATGACGGGAATCGCCATATCTTCGGTGGGACTGTTGTGGTTTCCGGCAGCCAAGGCTAAGGCGAGATCTTTGGCATCGGCGGCCAAGTGATCACGGTTCATGGACCAACTGTCGCCTGGTCGCAGGAAGCCAAGTTCTTGAGCGTCGGCCGCGCTCGTGGCGACTTTGGCGGTGCCGATGGTTTCAAAGGTCTTGCGGAAGGCGGGTTGCAAATCTTTTTTATCCAACAACAGGTCAACATTGCGCTGATACAACCTCAAGCAACCGCCGCCTGCCGGCACAACGCCAGCGCCAAACTCGACTAACCCTATATAGCTTTCGGCAGCCGCGCGCACCGCGTTACCACCTAGTGTCACTTCACATCCACCGCCGAGGGCCATGCCGGCTGGGGCGATCACGACCGGCACCCCACAATGTTCTAACCGACCGGTAGCGGCCTGAAACGCGTGAATGATAAGATTGATATCGTCCCAATTGCCTTCGATAGCTTCCATCATCAGCATCATCAAGTTGGCGCCTACCGAAAAATTATCTGCCATATTCGTGACAACAATGGCTTGCCAGTTGTCTTCGGCTTCGCTGCAGGCGGACATCACCATGTTCAAGGTGTCTTGACCAATGGCGTTCATCTTGGAATGAAACTCTAAGCCCAATATTCCATCGCCAAGGTCGAGCAAACTCGCGCCTGGGTTGCGTTTTATTTCGCGATTTTGTTGGCGCAAGAATTCAAAATTGAACACGCGCTCATCTACCGGGACGTCAAGGAATTCGCCGGCAATGGCCGTGGGTGACTGCAGCTTTTCACCGTCGAGTCGGTAGATGCTTTCGGCGCCGCTTGCATAGAGAGAATCAATCCAAGGGGGCAGAGCTCGGCCGTCTTCGCGCATTCTTTCGGTGACCTTGCGAAAGCCCAATGAGTCCCAGACTTCAAACGGGCCGAGGTCCCAGTTGAATCCCCACCTGATGGCGCGGTCGATTTCTTCGGCGTGGTCGCAAATTTCTCCGACCCGCATGGCGCTGTAAGAGAAAGTAGCGCTCAATAACTGCCAGATCGCTTGGCCCGCTTTTCCCTGGCCAAAAGCCAAGGTTTTTAGCCTTTGTGGCAAGTCTTGGATGGCTTTGGTCGCTGCAATTTCTCCAAATTTGGCAGGCTCTTTGGGCCGGTATTCCAAAGACTCGAGATCGAGGGTGAAAAACTGCCGACCTTCTGTAGATTTGACCATTTTGTAAAATCCAGAGCCGCTCTTGCGACCAAGCAAACCTTTGGTGACCATTTGCCGCATGGAATCAGGCACCTGGAATGTCTCGCGCGATTCATCGTCAGCTATCAACGGGTAAATGTTGTCGGCGACATGGACGAAGGTGTCCAGGCCCACCAAATCAGCGAGTTTGAAGGTCGCTGTTTTGGGGCGTCCAATAGCTGGTCCGGTGAGGGCATCGATTTCTTCGATGGACAAATCTAAGGATTGCATCACTTCGAGGGTGGCCATCATGGCGTGTACCCCGATGCGGTTGGCGATAAAGTTGGGTGTGTCTTTAGCCAGCACAATGCCTTTGCCGAGTCGGTCGCGCGCGAATTCATTAACAAAACTGAGGATGTCTGGATTGGTGTCATGAGTCGGGATGACTTCGAACAATTTCATGTAACGAGGAGGGTTGAAAAAGTGAGTGCCCAAAAATTGTGGTCGCATAATTTCCGGCAGAAACGAGCTCATTTCGGTCAAGCTCAAGCCCGAGGTATTGCTTGAAAAGATGGCCGTGGGTTTCAAATGAGGCGCGACATTTTCGATCACAATTTTTTTGATGGCCATGTCTTCTTTGACCACTTCAATGACCCAATCAACATCTTTTAGGCGTTCGAGGTCATCACTGAAATTCCCTACCGAAATGAGCGAAAGCGAACCCGAGGTGAAGACGGGGGAGGGACTCGTTTTTTTGAGCGCCGTCATGCTGGCTGTGACGAGGCGATTGCGGACCAGCGGGGAATCGAGGGTAAGTCCGGCTGATTCTTCTTTGGGTGTCAGCGATTGGGGCGCGACATCCAGCATCAGGGTGGGGATGCCAGCGTTGGCAAAGTGGGCGGCAATTCCGGCGCCCATCACTCCAGAACCCAGTACAGCAACCTTTTTGATCTGCAGACCCATATCGAGCGCCTCTTTTGGACTTGAGGTGTGGCAATGTAATAATGAATGACTATTCATTATTGTAAACCCAATGCTATAAAGTGTCAACTCATTAAGTTCGCCCTTTCCGCACATAGGATGGCAAATCCTCGATTTAGAGCCATTTTGGGATATTCAGGACCTGCTCACTATGATATAGTGACTTGGCGTTGAGATACACTCACCCAAGTCAATCCTGGCACTTGAACCATGTTATGGTGGATGAACGAGGCTTCATTTGGCACGTATAGCTACCGGTCATAAGCGCGAACAAATCATGGACGCAGCAGTGGTAGAAATCGCCCAAAGGGGATATTACCAAACCACGGTGGCGATGATCGCCAAAAGAGCCGGTGTGGCCGACGGCACTATATATCTTTACTTCAGCAATAAAGAAGAGGTTCTTTTTTCGCTCTTCGATCGGGCGATGAATCGATTTATAGACCAAGGTGTTATAGAGTTAGAGAGTATTGGGGGCGCTGAACAAAAGTTGAAGCGCATCATTGAGCTGCATTTGGAGCTGGTCGGTGAAAACCGGGACCTGGCTATCATCACGCAAGTCGAACTGCGCCACAGCATCCACTTTATGGACAAGTTCTCTCGCACCAAAGTGGCCGACTACCTGACGGTGATCGCAAGCATCGTTCAATTGGGCCAAGAGGAGTCGGTTTTCCGAGGCGATCAAGATCCCGTGTTTGCCGCCAAAGCTGTTTTTGGCGTGCTGGACGAGATGGCTACCGATTGGGTTTTATCGCGTCGAAATACCCGTTTAGAAAACAAATCCGCTGAAGTAGCGAGCTTCCTTTTGGCTGGATTGCGCTAATCACCCTTATACGTAGTCTCTGTATGATTTTTTATCAGTTAACCTTTTAAAATACCGCCAAAATCCTTCAAATACCCCCGTAAACGCCTCCATCGGAGGCTTTTTTCGTTGGCATACAACTTGAGTGTTGGTGAGCAAACCCGCACCCTTTGTGGCGGGAAAAACGCTTTTAAAAGTCGCCCAGATCTCGTATCTCAGCGGCCAATCTCAAGGTATCAGGAGGACGCATCGTGCGGTCACAAGGCATTCAACATTTCGCTTTACGCAGGCACCTAGCACTGTGGCTAGGGTTGGTGATTTTGACGGTTTCGAGCCAAGCTCAAGCCGCCCCATTCAGTCGCCTGCAAGTGCTTCTTCCAGGCGAAACAGCAGCCCCAGGGACCGGTACTGGCAAATCGGGTAATCCCGATGCACAGACCGTTGGCGTGCCCTTTACGGTAGTGATTCGGGCTGTTGACGACAGCTGGAATCTCAAGCCCGAAATCTCTGATGCCGTCGGTTGGGGCTCCAGCGACCTGAGCGCGAACCTGCCAGCGGTTGCTCAATTGGCCAACGGCCAAATGGCCATGTCCGTGACTTTGAATGCTGCCGGTTCCTTTACCATCTCCGGTCAGGATCTGAGCGACCAGACGATTGACATCGCCTACTCAGATCAGGTCGTGGCTGTGGTGCTGGCGGGATTCCAGTTTGCACAAATCACCCAAAAACATCATACCGCTGGGGATCCATTCACTATCGGTATCACCGCTATCGACCCCAATGGCAATCAGGTTGGTGGCTATTCGGGTCCGGTAAACCTGCAACAATTCACAAGTTTCGGCTTAGGCCGCGTCAGCCCAGAGACAGTAACTCTGGAGGCCG
>JBLIOK010000117.1:0-7754 GCA_047639735.1 Candidatus Krumholzibacteriia bacterium
TTTTCACCTGTGTGCGTTTCGAAGACAAAGTGATAGGCGGGCACCTTTGTTTGCATCTTGGCGATGTTGTGTTCGCTTGGAATGGCGTAACCGACCCTGAGTTTGCTCGGACCCATTTTCCGGCCACTCTTTGTTTTTGGGGTGACATTGTAGCTGCCTGTGATCGCGGCGCTCGTTGGTTGGATTTCGGCGCCAGTGGCGGCGTGAATTCCCTGTCGGGTTTTAAGAAATATTTTGGTGCAGAACTGATGGAGCGCGGATTCTATACCTGCGATTCTTCGAGCTTGGCGTTGTTGCGTAGGGGCAGCAATCTGTTTGACCGCCTGCGTCCGCAAAGTGACGGGCGCTGGCACGATGGGGCGACAGGAAATCCTCGTCGAGGCCACGGTTCATGAAACTTTTTAACGCCGGCGGTAAAATTTTATTCAGTCGCGTTGGTCAAGTCATGGCGAACGCAGCTGTGGTGATGGTGGTGGCCAACGTCTTGGGGCCGGAGAAACAAGGCCACTTCAGCTTGACGGTGGCAGTGGCGATGTTGGTTGCTGCTTTGTTGGGCGGCGGGATGGGCCTGGCTTCGGTGCCGCCACTGCGCCAGGGCAAGGTGAAGTTCACTCGCATGTTTACGGCGCAGGTCATTTGGATGACCGCGATGGTGGCTGTGATAGGGGTGGTTGCCTGGCTTACAAATTTTGGGCGATTTGCGACGGGGTTGAACCACCATTTGGGTTGGTCTTTGGGGATGGGCTATATCGCTGCAGTGGCGGCGGTGGGAATGTTGGGCTTTGAAACTTTCTCCTATGATTTGCTGGCCCGCGGACGTTTAGTCGTTGGCGCGGCGGTGAACGGTGTCCGAGCATTGGGACATCTCGCATTGGTGGGAGTGCTCGCTCTGCTTGGTGCACTGACTTTTGAACGCACGGTCGGCGCTTTTGCGTTGGCTCAATTTGGCGGCGCAATGGCCATGTTGGTGATCCTGTTGAGGGAATTGAAACGCAGCTATAGAGATGTCGTTCTGCCAGCGGAAGCGCCCGCGTTGCCCTTGCACAAAGACGATGTGCCGGATGATTTGAATGAACGCAGTTACTTCGGGCTGATCGTTTACAATTTGCGCCACGGCTGGTTGGGGCAAATATCTGCCGTGGCCTACTTTCTCTTATTGCGGCTTGACCAAGGTTTGTTAGAACATTTTCGAGGGTCAACAGAGGTCGGTATCTATTCCGTTGCCGTCTATCTCGGTGAAATGCTGTGGCTGTTACCAGGGGCATTGACACCTTTGTTGGTTCATAGCTCTGCTGGAAATTCTAGCGACCCCGAACGTGACCGCACCGCTGCGCGGGCCCTGCGTCTAGGGACTCTTGTCACCTTGTTGGCCGGCCTTCCGCTTTTATTCCTGATCGATCCGGTCTTGTCGGTTTTCGCTGGGGGACAGTACGTGCAGGCCGGGCCCGCCTTCAAAGCGTTGCTGCCCGGTATCGTTATCTTTGCTCCGGGCGCTGTACTGGCGGGTGATTTTATTGGCCGCGGCAAACCGCACTGGAATACTCAGGCGAGTGGGTTGACGGTGTTGGTGAATGTTGTGGTGGGAGTGCAGTTGATACCTGAGTATGGGGCCCTAGGTGCCGCTTGGTCGAGCACGATTGCCTATGCGTGCGGATCATTCGTGATGCTTGCGCGCTTCCGGCGTGTCACGAAAATGTCACTGCGTGGTCTGGTCCTTGGTCAGCATCAGCGCATGATTGTTGATCGAAAAGAAGGCGGTTCAGAAAATGATTGAGTGGCCGTTAGTTGATGAAGACATTTCGAAAGCAAAAACGTTGCCGGGATTTATGTACGGCGACACAGAAGTTTATGCACAGTCCTTGGCCAAGGTTTTTGCACCGAGTTGGCAACTGGTTCCCGCCCAATACCAAATCCAACAAGAAGACTCAGGTGTATCGCCGTTCGTGCTCTTGCCCGGCAGTTTGGCTGAGCACTTGTTGTTGGTGAAGGACCGCGCGGGTCAACTGCGATGCTTGTCAAATGTGTGCACCCATCGCGGAATGTTATTGATCGACAAAGCAGGCCCAGCGACCGCGTTGCGTTGCGGCTATCACGGACGCAGTTTTGACCTCGAAGGCAAAATGACGGGGATGCCAGAGTTTGAGCAGGCCAAGAATTTTCCTACTTCAGATGACAACCTGACGGCGGCAAAGATGGCAACGTGGGGGCGGCTGTCGTTTGTGCAATTGGAACCAGGGCACTCTTTTGACGAAGTGCTGCAACCGGTCATCGAAGCCATGTCATGGTTGCCCCTCTCAGATTTCGAATTTGACGAGAGCCGCAGTCGTGTCTATGACGTGCAGGCCAGTTGGGCGCTTTATTGTGAAAACTTTTTGGAAGGATTTCATATTCCGTTTGTGCATCCGGAATTAAATCGCCATTTAGCTTGGCAAAATTACGAGGTGCATTTGCAACGTTACAGTTCGTTGCAGGTGGGTGTGGGCAGTCCTGGTGACCCTGTCTTTGAACTCCCGCCCGGTCATCCTGATCAGGGAAAAAATATCGCTGCCTACTATTGGTTCGTTTTTCCCAACCTGATGCTGAATTTCTATCCGTGGGGGATGTCGGTCAATATTGTCGAGCCGACAGGTCCGCGCAGTTGCCGAGTACGCTTTCAAAGCCATGTGTGGCGCCCAGATTTGTGCGGTAAAGGAGCCGGTGGGCCCCTTGATGAGGTGGAGAGGGAAGACGAGGCCGTAGTGGAGGCTGTGCAAAAAGGGGTGGTTAGTCGTTTGTACCATCGAGGACGGTATTCTCCGACTCAGGAACAGGGAACTCATCATCTGCATCGATTGTGGTTGGAGCAATTACAGGCCCGACCTAGTGACTAAAAGCGGAGGACATTAAGCTCATAAAAGCATCACGATAACCTGCCCTTTAATGCATCTTTATAACACAAAAAGAAGGCGAAAACGCCTTCTTTTTGCCGTTTAGATGCCAGTTTCAGTAGTTAACCATATGTAAAAAACATTGAATAGTCGGTTGACATAAAGGTGGTGGCGAGCTATTCTCCGGTGGTGATGAGTGGTGACCGATGGTGATCTTAGGTGATCAGCTGATCTTAAATGATCAGTCAGCGAAATCGGGGATCCCAGTATAATGGCGGGGGCCGACGGAACGGCTATGAAACGCAAGGACGCGACTCAACCCCGCCATTATCTCCTCTTTTTCGGCTCAAATCGCACTTACTCACGGAATTTTGGACTTAGGCCTCAGCAGATCGCGAAATGAGCGCATGAACGGGAATCAACCCCAATCACCATTGCCGGAATCGGCGTTTGCTTTTAACGGATCTTATGTCCGTTCAGTAGACGTGAAGGGCCGCTTTAATCTGCCCTTTAAATTCCTGCGTGGTGGTAGTGGTCCTGAAGAAGAGAAATTTGTGGTCGCCCGCGGAGCCGATGATTCGTTGAGCCTGATGCCTCACAGTGTTTGGATGGCCAACTTCAATCGTTTGCGCCAAGAGGGTGCTCCCGGGCCGAAGCTTCGCAATTATTTGCGGAAAATGAGCTCGCAGAGCCAGACGGTAGAGCCCGATGGCCAGGGGCGGGTCGCCGTCAGCAGCGAAATGTTGAAAGCTATTGGCATCGACAAAAAGATCGAAATTGTCGGCATGGGAGAGCACATGGAATTGTGGGATCCGGATGCCCTGGTCAAGGCCAATGCCGTAACTGACGACGAGTCGGAATACGACAACCAGTTCTTCCGTTGAGAAGGATTCTCGACGGGCGGAAACCGGTAGCATGGATGCACGCCGGATTGAGCCGAGCACGATGAGCACCAATGGAGTGGTTCTCGCTCGGCCACTAGAATAATACTCAAATCAAACCCGGCGTGTCGTGGCACCGGGAAGCTCCCACGGAGGGGCACCAGCTGGGAAGGAACCCACATGCCGAGAGAGATGACCCGACCGTTCGTACGCACCAATACCCCACCGACACATGTGGATCCCCTGCAGATCCAGGTGAGTCAGGTCGATCGAACTGTAAGGGTCACTCTCTCGGGAATTCTTGATAGCCAAGGCGTGGAGAAAATGAAACGCCAAGTGACGGCTCAACTGGTCAGTCGCGGCTGTCGTGTCGTACTTGATGGCAGCCGCTTGACTCATTTTGATTATCGGGCCACCGGTGCCTTGATCAAGTGGCATCGCCAGTTACGCGATTTTAATCATCAAATGTACCTCTTGTCGTGGAGCGACTACTTGAAAGCGATTCTGGTCATGGAAGACTGGGACCGCGAGTTAGGCGCGGCCGGCAGCGAGCCCTCGAATTGGCGTGAGCTAGGTGGTCTGCCAGCTGTGTCGCAGACATGACCGACGAACTCCACATCCCGGTGCTCAAAGATGAGAGTCTGGGGTTTTTGGAACCAGGGCCGGGGCGTCGAATAGTCGATGGGACCTTTGGATTTGGCGGCCACACCAGCGAACTGTTGGCGGCGGGGGCAGAAGTTCTCGGTTTGGATTTGGATGCGGTAGCCTTTGGCGTGTGTGAAACCATGCAGAAGACGGAACCAAACTTGGTCTGCGGGAATGAATCCTTTCGATACATCGATCGTGCCCTGGCTGCTGTCTCTTGGGACAAGGTGGACGGGGTTTTGTTGGATCTGGGCGTCAGCTCATTTCAACTTGATGACGCCCAAAAGGGCTTTAGTTATCGCGCGGATGGGCCCTTGGACTTGCGATTTGATCAAACATCGGGCCGTACGGCGGCCGAGATGTTGGCCGATATGACGGCTGAAGAAATAGCAGACTTGATTTGGCAGTTTGGTGAAGAACGGGGAAGTCGTCGCATAGCTCGGGCCATTGTCACAGCGCGCGAAGAGGAAGCCGTCACGACCACGACCCAATTGAGAGAAATTGTGCGCAGCGTTTTGCCGCGCAGCGTAAAAAGCCAGCCCACATTGAGTCGCGTTTTTCAAGCCCTGCGCATAGCTGTTAATCACGAGTTAGACGCTCTTGAAGAAGTCCTCGGGAAACTGGCCAAAATTGTAAAGCCGGGCGGCGTGTTTGTGGTGATCAGTTACCACTCTTTGGAAGACCGCATGGTGAAGAAGTTTATCGATCGAGAAAGACGGGATTGTTTGTGCCCAGTTGAGATCCCTGTCTGTGTGTGCGGTCACCAACACACGCTTAAAGCTTTGACTCGGCGTGCCGTGGTGGCCACGAAGGCGGAAGAATCGCGCAATGTTCGCTCGCGAAGCGCTCGATTGAGAGCAGCGCAAGTGGTTTAACCACAATGTGTTTATGTAGCTAACGAAATGGATCGGCCCGATGTGGAAACCAGCATTAAATGACGATGGAGCAGCGCATTGCGCCGGCACCATGGCTCACAGGCGTCAGTTTGTCGGGTGCGAAGTCCTTTATGGGCTTTGCATTTTTTCATTGTTGGGTTCGATGTTGTTTGGGTCTGTCATCATCTCAAATCGAGTGACAAGTTTGCGGACTGAAATTGCTAGACTTGAAAATGAACGCACGTTTTTGGAAGCGGGATCGGCTGAACTGCTTTTTGCCTGGAACAAGGCGACGAATCAGGAAGTGATCACCTCGCGAGCACGGCGTGAATTGGGTTTGATCACATCCGATGATCCGGTTTTGGTCTTGGTGCCGGCAGACGAAGGAACGCCAGAGGTGAGTCGCTGGCGGAAGATTTTGGAAAATGTGGGTGGGGCCGACGCTGCTCATGCTTCAGAAGTGAATCCCAATTGGGTGATGGGATCGATGATTTCATTGACCCCTCGGGATGCAGGAGGGGATTGATGCCAGAACAACGTGAACGGCAAAAAGTGAGTGGACGCTTCAGGCAGTTGCGTTATGTGATCGTTTTGGCGGGGATCGTGCTGGCTGCCCGCGTGGTGCATTTGCAGGTCTTTCGGCACGCAGAGTTCAAGGAAATAGCGGATGGCCAGTGGGGTAAAGAGATTGCCATCAACGCGGAGCGTGGCAATCTTTACGACCGAAATGGTCATCCGCTTGCTCTTTCGGTAACCACTTGGGACATCGGTGTCTCGCCCAAAAACATTGAAGACTTGCCGTCTTTGTGCAAAATGCTCGGTGAAGTATTGGGGCGGCCTCAAAGAGAAATCAGCAACAAAATTCGAAAACGCGGTGGTCGCCATACGGTGCTCGCGAACGATATTGTATTGACCGCCGCTCAAAAACGCCGCTTGGCCAAAGATGGGCAAAATGCCGTCAATGCCGATGCCAACCCATCGCGAGTTTATCCAACGGACGGCATGGGCGCGTCACTCGTAGGTTTTTTTCGCGAGGACCCCGCCGAAGACATAACAACTGGGTTTGAGAACAGTCTCGACAGCTATTTAGCGGGTGAACCGGGCAAAGCGCTGAAAACGCGCTCTGGTCTGGTGGCCAACGACCTTGGTTCGGTGATTTTGCAAGAGGCGGTGCACGGCCAAAGTTTGGTGCTCACTGTCGATTCAGATTTGCAGGCCATCAGCGAGTTGCGGTTGGCCGAAACCGTCAAGCGCACAGGCTCTGTCAGTGGTTCTGTGTTGATCATGGATCCAACAAATGGAGACATTCTGGCAGCGGCCAGTTGGCCATTGATGGAAAAACGGAAGAAGAATCATAAAGACCCTCGAGTGTGGCAAAACCGAAACTTTACCGACATGTATGAGCCAGGCTCGGTTTTTAAGATTTTCTCTACGGCGTCTCTCCTGCGCAACAGCGCGATTGATACGCAGACAGTCTACAACTGCGACAACAAATCGGGATACAAGATATACGTTCGCAACGATGCCGGTCATGACTATGGCGACTTGCCTTTGATGCGCGCATTCTCCAAATCGAGCAATGTCTATTTTGCAAAAGCCTCGGCAAACCTGCGCAAACAAGAACTGTATCGCGACCTGACCAAGTTTGGTTTTGGTCAAGAGACTTCGCTGCTCTATCCTGGACAAATACCGGGTCTTTTGCACGCGCCAGTGAACTGGTCCGGGCGTTCGTTACAGACGATATCTATCGGCCAAGAAGTTGCCGTGACGTCTTTGCAGTTGGGCATGGCCTTGTGCAGCGTGGCCAATGGCGGAACTCTTTTCGCGCCGCGATACATGAGCGAAGTGAAGGATCACCGTGGCCGTACCGTGGAAACGATCGAGCCGGTTAAGTTGCGCCGTGTGATGTCTGAATCATTGGCGAAATTGTTGCGCGAAGCTATGGCGCGAGTTGTTGAAGATGGCACGGGGCAGGCTGCTCAATTGGATTGGGTACAAGTGGGGGGCAAAACTGGCACGGCCCAAAAGAGCGTGGATGGTCGTGGTTACACTCCGGGCGCGTATGTCGCTAGTTTCGGTGGGATAGTGCCCGTTGAATCCTCGAGACTTGTGATTCTGACCTTGCTTGATGAGCCCAAAGGCATCAATCACTACGCCGCCCAAAGTGCGGTGCCGCTTTTCAAATCAATCATCTGTGATATCCGGCGCTCCACCGATTGGTTGACTGACGTGCCCGGTGCCCGCACAGCGCCATTCAAGGGTCGCGACCCTCAACAGTTGGTCACCGTGCCCGACGTGATGTATCTCTCGGTAGCGAACGCCTCTCAAAGACTCGGCTCCAAGGGATTAAGTGTCATTGGTGGCGAAAAAGACGGACTGGTCATAGAACAGACGCCGATCCCTGGCAGCCGTTGTGCCAAAGGTACCGTAGTGCGGTTGGCCGTCGCTGGCAACAGCGCCAAAGAGGAAAATGCAGCGCCTGGACT
>JBLIOK010000118.1:0-7743 GCA_047639735.1 Candidatus Krumholzibacteriia bacterium
CAAATGAGGATTCCTGATGGCAAAAGCAGCTCCCAAACTCAAGTTTAAACGCACCCGCAAGACGATTCTGTGGTCGGCCGGCGCTTGCGTTTGGCTGGGTGTTCTGGTTGGCGTAGCGATTCCTGCTTGGCGTCAGGCAATGAATCAACATCGCCAAGTTAAAGAACTAGAAAGTCAGTTGGCGGACCTCGACAGCTGGACGGTGGCTGGAATGTGGATTGAGAAATCTCTCGGCCCCCGCCAAGAAGTGATCAACCCCCAATGGGACCGACTCTTCCCAAGCGAAGAAAGCAAAGGCGAATTATTTCTCACCCTGGCGCGTGTCGCTGATCAAAGCAAGGTAGAGAATTTTGAACTGAAAGAGATAGTCGACATCGGAAACGCGAACCCATCGGACGACCTTTATGACGATGGTCTCGACAACGCAGAGTACTCGGGAACAATGATGGACGTGCCCTTGGATTCCTACCGAGTTCAGGCACGCTTCCAAGGTCAATACGCTGAAGTCGCCAAATTTTTGGGCGGCCTGAAAACGATCAATCGCGCGGTGAGTGTTCACAACCTCGCCATCCAACCAGTCCTCGGGGCTGTACACGTAGATCTGGAGCTGGATGTCTATGTCAGCGCAAGCAATGAATCTTAAGAGCAAGCCCGCAATGGCGGCGATAGCTGTGATGTTTGCCATCGTCGCTGTCGCGAATATCGCGACTTTTAGGCCAGAGAATAAGGGCCAACGGCAACCCGACGTGCGGCTGCAGGCTTCGCAACCAATGCCACTGGATCTGTTGTCATTGCGTTTGGAGAGCACCATCCCCGCCGAAAATTTGGCGGCTTGGGCCAACCGCGGTGCGCCAGAGTTGGAACGTGATCCATTTGGCAATGTGAATTCTTACCAACCCTTGGAAGTTTCACCGGACAGTACAGCGGATGTCGTGCCAGTCGTGGCCTGGCAATGCAATGCCGTGCTCCTGGGAGGTCGTGAGCCAGTCGCGATGGTCAATGGCAAGAGTCTGAGAATTGGAGAATCGATTGACGGGCTCGTGGTCGCCGCCATTGGCACCACTGGAGTCAAGCTGACCTCCGAGAACGGCGATAGCATCTTTTTGCCTGTGCAGACCGAACGTGACTTTGGTGGCCAAGCACGCATCGTCAACGAAAATTCACACAATCAGTCGCGTGGGAACACACGTCTGGTCGAACATTCACGAGTTGGAAGGAAATGATCATGGACAGCTGGAAATCGAACTGGCTACACGTGCTGATTTTGGCAGCAACAGCGCTGGCATTGGCTGGGAGCGCAGGCGCTGAAGAGCCGGATTGGGATCATGGCCGCTCGCGAGTGAGCATAGTGACCAACGGTTGGGTAGACGTGCGTGAAATTTTACACACCGTTGCGGCCAACGCCGACTTGGGCCTGCAAATGGCGCCAGATGTGGAAGGCTCGGTCAATGTTCACTTGGAAAATGTGAAAGTTAGCCGTGCCTTGGAGGCATTGTTGGGGCCAGCCGACTTGGGCTACGAAGTTGTCGACGATGTATTGGTGGTCTACGGTCGGGGTATGATCACGCGATGGTTTACGTTTGACTACCCAGTAACGGAACGCGAAGGGCGAGGTGAACTTGCCATTTCGGTGGCGAGGAAAAGTGAATCAGGCGGCGGTGGCGGTGGCGAAAACCAAAACAAATCGCACGTCACCAGCACGGCCGTGATGTCAGTCTGGCCAGGTGTGATGAAAGCTATGGAAACGCTGGTCTTCGATGGCCAAAAGATTGAATCAGAAGAGGGCGAAGGCGGGCAATCTCTTGTCACTAACATCGCAGATGGCAATGGTCGCAGTTTGTTGATCAATCCAATGGCGTCATTGGTACAGGTGACGGCGGAATGGGACCGTGTGCAAAAAATTGCGGAGCTTTTGGATCGCCTTGAAGAATCGCTACAACGTCAGGTGGCCATTGAAGTGCGCATTATGGAAGTTGTCCTGAATTCAGACACACAAACGGGCGTGAATTGGCAGACAATCATCAATTCTGAAGCCGACTTTGGTCTGCAAACTCTCAATACTGTTTCGAATATCAGCGATGAGTTTTTTCAGTTCTCGCTGGATTCAAAACATCTTACAGGTGTCATGCAGGCGATCTCAACGTCAGGCGATCTGCGTGTCGTGAGCACGCCTCGGGTCACAACACTCAATAATCAAAAGGCGATCGTGCGCGTCGTGCGCGAAGATGTCTACTATTTGGCCAACGTGGAGCCGGCCGTCATTTCAAACGGCGTTGCAACGGAACCCGTGATCAACTACACACCGCAAATGGTTGCGGTCGGCGTCGTTTTGGATGTCACACCACAGGTGGGGCAGGACCGCGTAATTACCTTGAACGTTCACCCCACGATTTCTGATGTCGTTGGGATCGCAGAAAGCCCAAATCAGGATACCGCGCCGATCTTGGCAGTGCGTGAATTGGATACTGTCGGCAAAGTCGCTGACGGCGAAACTTTGGTTATTGCCGGGCTGATTTCTGAGCGCACAAAAGACACGCGCACGGGGATTCCTATCTTGAAAGACTTGCCCATATTGGGGTATTTGTTTGGGGCGACGCAGAAAGAGAAATACAACATTGAATTGATCATGTTGTTGACTCCGGTGATTATGGAGGGGACGGAAGCAGACGCCATCGCCGACGCCGCCCAAAAAGCCCTAGAAGCTAAAATGTAGGGTTGTGCCTCTGAAAGTGTGTCCGGTCCGGCCCTTGCGCTGGACCGGGCATGTACTTGAAAAACGCCACATCCTCATCCTTCATTCCACCTCATTGTCCCAATAGTAATTGTAAGCACCACAACGATGTAGCCTCTGGTTGGCGCTATAAAAAGATTGGCACCTTCAGTAGACAACTCTCGCCAAGACGTATCCAACGGTTTATATGCAAGGCCTGCAATCGCTCCTTCAGCACCCAGACTTTTTCCACTTCGTACTGGCAAAAGCGCCCTGATCTCGACCAACTCATCTTCATGAAAACCATCGGAGGCATGGCCAGTCGCCAAATTGCCCGTGATATCGATGTCAGTCCCGAGACTGTCGATCGCCATATCGCTCGTCTTGGCCGTCACTGCATGTTGCTTCATCACCAGTTCATGCAACATGGCCCGCCTGTAGCAGAGGTCGTGGTTGACGGATTCGAGTCGTTCGAATACAGCCAATATTACCCGATGCACCATCACGTAGCCGTGGAGAAGGGCACGGACTTCTTTATTCATTTCACTGACAGTGAGTTGCGCCGAAAGGGGCGTATGACAGAACTCCAAAAACGGCGCCGTAAAGTACTCGAAACGGAGCTCGGCAAACCGAACCCCAAGGCGATCGAAAACGATATGCTCGAACTGCTCCAGGTGGCGCTCAATGGGCAAAATACGGTGACCGTTTTTAGCGATGACCATCCGGCGTATAAGCGGTCGATCGAAAGGTTGTCAGCCAACGTTAATCATCGAGTCACGCCAGGAAGCGCTCACCGCGACCGCAACAACTCGTTGTGGGAGGTGAATTTATTGGATCTATTGATCCGCCACAGTTGTGCGAATCACAAGCGCGAAACGATTGCTTGGTCCAAACGTCGGCAGTCGAGTGCGTACCGATTGGCAATCTTGCTGGTGTGGCGAAATTACATAAAATGTCGGCGCGAAAAGGTACGGAGTAGCCCAACGCCAGCGATGTTGCGAGGGATGCTTAATCGGCCCCTATTAATCCGAGAGGTCGTGCAGCGACGGATCTTTAGATCGCATTGCTTATTGCCGCGTAGATGGAGCGATTACTATGAGAAAGTTGTGAAAACGAGAGCGATCACTGGTCATAGGAAGCACGAGCTGAAGTACGCATTTTAAAAAGAGAATCCCCTTGTCCACGGAGGACAAGGGGATCAAATCAGACACATTCTCGGAGGCACAACCTACCGGACCGTGATTATTGTGCCGATGTCGTCGCCTAGGACTTCTTCGCTGACTCCATCATCCCAAGCAGTCTCCCAGGTCCCATTAGGTCCAGCGCTCAAGGCAAACACCTTATGTCGCACGGTGCCGCTATAAGATCCCCCTGGAGCAAACTGAACGTTAATAACATAAGCCCGACCCCAAGGATCGTTAAACTCGTAGCTATCGACATAAGGGCCGCGCCATGAACCTAGACCACTGACGGGCCAATCCGCTCCAACTTGGTCGGAGTTGGTTCCGTCGGCTGAGGAGTCTTCGTCGGGATTGTTAAAGTAGAGGTAGTCACCCAAGAGCTTAGCGGTGCCGTTGGTTCCCCAACTAGCCGCGCCGGTGCCAGCACCAGTGCCAGTGCCAGTGGCAACTAATGCGCTGCTTATTACTCGGGCCACGCCGGTACCACTTGGACCGTCAGCGCTTGTGTAAGGCCAAGCTCCCACGTCTTTATAGTAGCTGAGCACAGCGCCGGCGATGACTTCGGACTCGTTTTGGGCTTTCGCTAGTTTGGCATCTCCAAGGTGGCGAAACACCATGGGGCTGAGTGCTGCGGCGAAAATGGCCACGATTGCCACGGCGATCACGATCTCGATGAGCGTGAAACCATGGCGATGGGTGCGAGTGCAGTTCATTTTTCCAATCCCTTTTTTCGTAATGGGCTTCCTGCCCATCCGGTCGTCAGGAGGGAGGAGGGTTGCTAGTTACTCCACGTGGTGGAGTATTGATATGAGTTAATTCGGAAAATGAATGAGGAACTTTAGGACTATTTGGCGGGAATCTTTAGGGCGGGGTAGGGAGTCGGCTAATTCTCAGGATCGATTCCACGGGGGTGGGAAGCGTAGACTGCCGCCTGGTCTTGGGGCATGATCAAGATCTCTTGAATATTCACGTGAGCAGGGCGGGTGGCGCAAAACAAAACAGCCTCTGCGACATCGTCAGCCTGCAAGGGTGGAAAGTTGACATATGTCTTGCCGGCGCGCTCTTCGTCGCCGCGGAAGCGGACGGAGCTGAATTCTGTTTCGACCAAACCGGGGTCAACTGACGAAGCTTTGACGCGGGTGCCTAGCAAATCGATCCGCAAGCTTTGGGTCAGCGCGCGCACCGCAGCTTTGGTTGCGCAATAGACGCCACCGCCTGGGTAGACTTGACGACCAGCAACGCTGCCGAGGTTGATAATCTGGCCAGAATCGCGGGCAACCATGCCAGGCAACACGGCACGACTGAACCACAACAGGCCTTTGATGTTTGTATCGATCATCTCTTCCCAATCGAGATGTTTGGCATCTTGCATCTTGTCCAGGCCACGGCTTAAGCCAGCGTTGTTGATCAAGATGTCGATTTCAGACCACTCGTTCGGCAGGGACGCGACTGCATTGTCAACGGATTGGCGGTCGCGCACATCCACAGAAACCAGATGGCACTCGGTGTCGAGGGTATCGGCTAAGGCGCGTAGCTTTTCTTCACGGCGAGCAACCAATATCAATCGAGCACCGGCTGCGGCAAATGCACGAGCGCAAGCCGCGCCGATTCCGGCGCTGGCTCCAGTGATTAGTACGGTGCGCAAATTCAACATGGGTGCTCCTTAAAACGGATAACTATTCCGTTGGGTCCGTTGGGTCCGTTGGGTCCGTTGGCTCCGTTGGCGTAGTGACTTTTTCAGCGATCAGCTTCAACCGATTTAGGCCGTCTTCGAACATAGGGCCGGTCATGGGGTCCATCATCAGGCCAAAATATCGGCTCACAGGATTTCGCCCATTGTCGCCAACCATGGTCCACACAACCTCGGTTCCATCCGAGCCAGGCTTGTATTCAATGGTGCCTTTTGACAGGTACTTTCCTTCGTTGAAAGCCATGTCGTAGCCCACGCCTGTTGTCGGGTCTGACATGGTGACAGTGAGTTCACCGGCACCACTGTCGCCATCCCATGCTTGATGGGCTCCAACGCCAGAAGTGAGTTCGCCAAATTCAATTTCAATCGTTGGGTCGTCTTTCACCCATGGCGTCCAGTTAGGCCATTGTGCAAGGTCATCAACAAACGTGTGGATGTGTGCGGGTTCGGCGTTGACGACGACCGAACGGCTCACTGTATAGGTGGCAGGCAACAGCATGCCAACCGAAAGCACGACTAAAGTTGCCAAGCCCACGCCGATGCCAATGCGCTTAATGATCGGTCCCATATTCAGATCTCCTTATTCAGTCCAGTGGGTGAGCCAAGACATGACTTCATCATGCCACTGGATCGAATTCTGTGGTTTCAAGACCCAGTGATTTTCATCCGGGAAATACAACAAGCGAGCCGGGATGCCCTGACGTCGCAGAGCCGTGAACGTGCTCAAACCTTGCGTGTCGACCACGCGATAATCCAAAGCGCCGTGCACAACCAGGGTGGGCACGTGCCAGTTCTGCACGTGATCGCTGGGGTTGTGTTTGCCGAAGCCCGAACCGTCAGTCCATGGTGCGCCACCGTGTTCCCACTCGGGGAACCACAGTTCTTCGGTATTGTAGTAGGCCATCTTTTCGTCGAGGTTGCCGTCGTGGTTGACGAAGGCCTTGAATTTGTTCGCGAAGGGTTGGCCATGCATCCAGTTGATCATGTAGCCGCCGTAGCTGGCGCCGGCCGCGACGATACGTTGGTCATCCATCCAGGTGTAGTTTTCCAGGGCCGCTGCGAGACCTTTTTCTAAGTCTTCGAGGGGGCGATCACCCCAATGGTTGCTGATGGTGTCGGTGAACTCTTGTCCGTAGCCGGTTGAACCGTGGAAATCGACGGCGACGGTGGTGAAGCCAGCACCGACATAGGCTTGTGGATTCCAGCGGTAATGAAAGCTATTGCCGAAGCTGCCTTGAGGTCCGCCGTGGATCAAGAAGGTAACGGGCCAAGTTTGGCCGGCAGCTGCCTTTTCCGCTGTCCAGTCGTATGGTTTTACAACGTAGGCGTGAACGGTTTCATCATTCCAGCCAGCGAATGTGAATTGTTCGGGCTCGCCCATCAGCGTTTGGGCCAATTTTTCATCATTGAAGTGGGTGAGTTGTTGCAAGTCGGTGCCGCGGGGGGTGATCGTGTAGATCTCTTTGGGAGCGTTCAGGTTTTGGTGCAAGAAGAGCAAGCGATTGCTGAGCAAGTTGATGTTGCTGTTGCTGCCCATGGTTTGAACTTTTTTGGCGACGCCAGATTTGACATCAATCTTAAGGATCGATTTTTGGCCCAAAAGGCCGACCGAAGCGTAGATCGTTTTGCCGTTGCTGCTGAATTTTAAACCGTGCGGGCTAAGGGAGAGCCCTTCATAGCTGACATCGATGCGGCGGCTCTCGCCGGTGGCCCAATCCATCATTTCGATATGAAAGCGATCGGATTCAAAACCTGGACGGTCCATGGCCAGATAGCACAACGTTTTGCCGTCAGGCGTAAAAACGGGTTCGGTGTCCCAGGCCTCGTTGGCTTCCGTTATACAGCGAATGTCACCACTGCCATCGACGGGAACGGCATACAAATCATAGTCCGTGCTCCAGGCAGGTTCGCTGCCGGGCAATATTTTTGCGGTGAAGATGACTTCGGTTGCGTCCGGGGAAACGGCGACTTCTTCCATGCCACCCCATGGGCGCGTTGGAACATCGGTGTCGACGCTAGGCATCAAGTCAATGGGTTCGTCGCTGCCATTTTTGAGCAAGAAAATATGGCTTCGTTTGCCATCTTCCCAAGTGTCCCAGTGCCGGAACATGAGCTCGTCGTAGATCATGCCCGTGGTCTTGTCGGCGGCCTTCTCTGCATCG
>JBLIOK010000119.1:0-7725 GCA_047639735.1 Candidatus Krumholzibacteriia bacterium
GCTGCTCAATAAGGCAGCCGTTGCGAAGTTTTGAGAATTTGTCAATGGCCCAGCCAAAAGATGGTTTGGAGCCAGGGAGAATGAACGATGGATAAGAGCGAACGCAATAACAGAGCCGTCCGGATCGGCCAAGTAGTCTCGTCCAAGATGGACCAGACTGTGGTCATTAAGATCAGTCGCCGGTTTCCGCACCCTCTGTACAAGAGGATCATCACTCGGACGTCCAAATTGGTCGCCCATGATGGAGAAAATGAATGCCGCGAAGGCGATACGGTGAAGGTTATGGCGATTCGTCCCATGTCCAAAACCAAACGCTGGCGCGTCTCCGAAGTGTTGGAAAAAGCGAAATAGCTAACCGATTTGACTTGTTGAAAGTGAATTCGGTGATGGCGTTTTGATGAATGTGGACTTGATGAAGTTGGACTTGCAACGGCAAGTAAACTTGAAGGAACGGAATTATGATTCAGGAATCGACACGATTGACAGTAGCGGATAACTCGGGTGCTAAAACCTGTGAGTGTATTCGCGTGTTGGGTGGCACCCGCCGGCGTTATGCTCGGGTGGGCGATGTGATTGTCGCGTCTGTAAAGACCGCCATTCCCAACGGCAACGTCAAAAAGGGCCAAGTGGTCAAGTGCGTGATTGTTCGGACCAAAAAAGAAATCGGCCGCAAGGATGGGACATACATCCGGTTCAGTGACAACGCTGCGGTGATACTTAGTGAAGAGTCCCAAGAGCCAATGGGCACACGTATCTTTGGGCCAGTTGCTCGTGAGTTACGCGCCAAACGATTTATGAAAATCGTTTCGTTGGCGCCGGAGGTTTTGTAATGCGGTTGCGCAAGAATGACAACGTTCGGGTGATGTCCGGTAATGATAAAGGCAAAGAAGGCAAGATCTTGAAGGTCTTTCCGGAATCTGGCCGCATCATTATCGAAAAAGTCAATATGGTCAAACGCCATACCCGGGCTAGCAAAGAAATGCCACAAGGTGGCATCGTCGAAAAAGAAGGTCCCATTGATTCTTCTAATGTGATGTTGATTTGCCCGAACACAAGCAAACCGACCCGCATTGGTATGGACAGGTTGGCCGACGGAAGCCGCGCTCGCGTGAGCAAGCAAAGCGGCGAGATGCTGAACGACTAATTTCGTAAGGAATTAGATCAAGAATTTTGTTAGGAAAGAGCTTCAAGCGCACTTGGATCAAACGGATCTGAGTAACCGCATCGAGGCTCAGGACGACGGCACAAAGAACGTGCTGTTGGAGGAAGCGAACATGGCTGCTGCCAAACCGCGCATGCGGGATTTATTCGAAACTGAGACGGTCAAAGCACTGCAGGAAAAGTTTGCTTATGCAAGCCCAATGCAGATGCCAAAGCCGGTCAAAGTAGTGATCAACATGGGCCTGGGACGGGCCCAACAGAATCCTAAGATTCTGGAGTCAGCCGTGGCTGAGCTCGAGGCCATCACTGGTCAAAAAGCTGTTACCACCAAGGCTCGCAAGTCCATTTCGAACTTCAAGTTGCGCGAAGGCGTGGCGATTGGTGCGCGAGTCACATTGCGTGACAAGCACATGTGGGAGTTCTTAGATCGTTTTATCAACGTGACCTTGCCTCGTATTCGGGATTTCCGTGGTGTACCGACCCGCCTTAGTGGCGCCGGCGATTACACCATTGGCCTGAAAGACCAACTGATTTTCCCAGAGATCGAATATGATAAAGTCGATGAGCCTCGGGGAATGAATGTGACCATTGTCACCACCGCCACGAATGATGAAGAAGGTCGCGAGTTATTGCGCCTTTTAGGAATGCCGTTTAGGCGCTAAGGAGGATTGAGTTTTGGCCAGGAAGTCATTGATTGCCAAGGCTGCACGCAAGCCCAGATTCAAAGTTCGGGCTTACAACCGTTGCCGCCGTTGTGGACGGCCGCGGGGCTACATCAGGAAGTTCGGCATTTGCCGTATCTGTTTCCGGCAACTCGCATTAAACGGTGACATCCCAGGTGTCACCAAAGCCAGTTGGTAAAGAGAACCAGGAGTTTATGAAATGAGCATGACCGATCCCATCGCGGATATGTTGACTCGAATTCGGAACGCCACCCAGGCGGGCCATCGTCGAGTCCAGATACCTGCGTCGAATCAAAAACGAGCAATGGCTCAGCTGTTGAAAGACCAAGGCTATATCGACAAGTTCGATGACTTGGAAGTCAGCGCCCAGGGCACCTTGCAATTGTTTTTGAAGTATTACAACAAAGAGGGCAAGCGCACCGGTGTCATTGAAGGCATTCAACGTGTCAGCCGACCCGGACGCCGAATCTTTGCTGGTAAAGACAACATCCCAAAAGTATGTGGCGGGTATGGAATTTCCATCTTGTCCACTAATGAGGGAATCCTAACAGGGCACCAATGCCGGATGCGCAGCATCGGTGGCGAAGTGCTTTGTGAGGTCTGGTAGTAATTGCCTGAGGTAGTTGTTACCTCAGGTCGTTTTGCCTTGAGGTAATTTTCGCACGGCATGAGCCGTCGGTTCACGAATTTGCGGAGGAATGCGTAATGTCTCGGATTGGTAATAGCCCAATTCCCATCCCGGCTGGGGTGACCGTCAAGATTGACGGCAACACTTCAGTTGTGAAGGGCCCTAAAGGTGTACACACACAGCACATCCCCGATGGTTTATCCTTCGAGGAAAAGGATGCCGTGTTGTCCATTAGCCGGCCAAATGAATCCAAACCCGTCAAAGCTCAGCACGGTCTCGTGCGTGCCTTGATCGCCAATCAAATTGTTGGCGTGACCGACGGATTTGAAAAAAAGCTTGAGATCATCGGTGTGGGTTATCGTGCTGCCGTCAAAGGCAAGGTGCTTGATTTGCAACTGCAATTTAGCCATCCAGTGGAATACCCCATTCCCGCTGGAATCGAAATCAATTGCCCAGACGCGACTCATATTGATATCACTGGTATCGATAAACAGCGTGTGGGACAAGTCGCGGCAGAGATCCGTGCATTCCGTAAGCCAGAGCCCTATAAGGGCAAAGGTATTCGGTACGTTGGAGAAGAAGTTATCCGGAAGGCCGGTAAGGCAGCTGGTAAGTAATTGCTAGTCAGCACCGGGCGACCGGTCGAGAGGTATGAACAATGAGTAGTGTTGCGAAAAAGCGGATCCAGGTCAGGCGTAAGCGGAAGATTGCTATCCGCAAAAGAATCTCTGGTACAGCCGCACGACCTCGGGTGACAATGACCCGGAGTCACAAAAACATTTACGCCCAAGTGGTTGATGACGACGGCGGGAACACCTTGCTTGCGAGCAATGGTCAGGTTGCAGCTGTCGTTGAAGCCCCCGAAGGCATGGTTGGCAAGTGCGCCTCCGCCTATAACGTGGGCCGCACTTTGGCGGATAAAGCAAAAGAAAAAGGGATCACTGCGATGGTTTTTGACCGAAGCGGCTATCTCTATCACGGGCGCATTGCTGCCTTGGCCCGCGGGCTGAGAGACGGCGGTATCGAAGTCTAAGTCCTTTGGCCAGGCATAACGGTCTGGTGCAACGAAACAGATTTCATGAAAGTCTTACCGGCTGACGGTCCTCACTAAATTCGAGGATAACAGCCAAGACAGGAGCGATTCAGATGGCGGATTATTCAAATCAACGACCTGGTGGAGCCGGCGGCGGAGCTGGCGGAGCTGGTGGTCCTGGCGGCGGCGGACGCGGACCCGGTGGTCCCGGTGGTCCTGGCGGTGGACGCGGACGTGGCGGCCCTGGTGGACCTGGTGGTCCCGGTGGTCCTGGCGGACGCGGACGTGGCCCTGGTGGACCTGGTGGCCCTGGTGGCCCCGGCGGTCCTGGTGGACGTGGCGGTCGCGGTGGACGTGACCAAGCTTCGGACATGCACGAGAATGTGATCAATATCAATCGTGTGGCCAAGGTAGTTAAAGGTGGACGTCGTTTCAGCTTCAGTGCCATCGTCACCGTTGGTGATGGAAAAGGCAAAGTAGGCGTGTCCATGGGCAAGGCCAACGAAATTGCCGACGCAATCCGCAAGGGTGGCGAAGGCGCACGGGCCGCACAAATCACCGTGCCGATCTTCAAGGACACCATCCCTTATAAGGTCATCGGACGCTTCGGTGCGAGCCAAGTGTTGCTCAAGCCAGCTAGCCCTGGTACCGGTGTCATCGCTGCTGGTGGCGTGCGTGCCATCCTCGAAGCTGCTGGCGTGAAGAACATCTTGACGAAACAGCTGGGTTCGCGGAATCCGAACAACGTGGTCAAGGCCACGATGGACGGCTTGAAGCAATTGCGCACCGTCGATGATTTTGCTGCCAAGCGTGGTTTGTCGGTACCTGAAGTTTTGGGTCTGCCCAAGCGTGCCGCAAAATCCGAGGCTGTAAAAGTCGAGGCTGAAAAAGTAGAAGCCCCGGCTGAAGCTGGCATTGATATGAATGCTGACGCCGAGAGCAAGGAGTCGTAAACGCATGAGTGCTCAAATAAAGATTACCCAGGTGCGCAGCCTTATTGGCCGGCCCCAAAAACAACGACGGATCATCGAGTCTTTGGGCTTGAAACGTCATCAGTCCTCGGTCATTCAGAACGATACTCCCACGATTCGCGGTGCCGTGTTTAAAGTGCGCCATCTCGTGAACGTGGAAGAGGTGAAGTAGTCATGTTGAAATTGAACACCATCGGCGCGCCAAAGGGTGCCAACCGAGACAAAAAACGTCGTGGACGTGGTCCAGGCTCAGGCACGGGTAAAACCGGTGGCCGCGGTCACAAAGGCCAAAACGCGCGCTCAGGTGGTGGAATGGCACCATGGTTTGAGGGCGGTCAAATGCCTTTGAATCGTCGTTTGCCCAAGCGCGGATTCACTAACATTTTCAAAAAGACGTTCCAATTGGTGAACCTCGATGACCTGGAAGCTCGCCTCGAAGGCGGCAAGGTTGACGCAGCTGCTTTAGCTGCTGCAGGCCTGGTCAAGTACGCTGACCGCCCCATCAAATTGTTGGGTCGAGGCGCCGTCGCCAAGTCGTTCCAGATCGAAGTCGCCAAAGCCAGTAAGTCGGCCGTCTCCGCGGTGGAAGCCGCCGGTGGTACGGTTACTGTTTCTGGTTGAGAAAACACGAGTCTTGTCTAGCTTAAGACAGGCAGCGTCTAGCCCAAAGGAAGCTTTGCTTTGAATATTACTGGCAGTTACCAAAGCATGTTCAGGATCCCCGAACTCAAACGTCGGCTCCTGTTCACCGGTATGATTTTGTTGATTTATCGTCTGGGTGGCCACGTGCCGACTCCCGGTATCAACCGTTCGGCATTGTCAGCCTTCTTTGATTCCCAATCGGGCTCATTGATGGGCCTTTATGACATGTTCTCGGGTGGAAACCTGAGTAACGCGACGGTCTTTGCGTTGGGCATCATGCCTTATATCAGCGCCTCGATTATCTTCCAACTTCTGCAAGCGGTTGTGCCGTATTTCGAGAAGTTGGCTAAAGAAGGCGAAGCGGGCCGCAAGAAGATCACGCAATACACGCGTTTTGCGACGGTTGGATTAGCTCTGGTTCAGAGTTTCGGTATGGCTGCGGGTTTGGAGCAAATGAGCGGTGGCATCGTCACCACTCCTGGCCTTGGATTCAAGCTGCTGACCATGATCACTTTGACCGCTGGTACCGTCTTTGTCATGTGGCTCGGTGAGCAAATCACTGAGCGCGGCATCGGTAACGGCATCTCGATGATCATCTTCATCGGAATTGTGGTTCGCTACCCAACGGATATCCTGAACACGGGTCAGCAACTGGCCAGTGGCGACATGCACATCCTGAAAGCGCTCGCAGTGGCTGCTTTCATGCTCTTTGTGGTTGCGGGGATTATTGCGATCACGCAAGGGCAGCGAAAAATACCGGTGCAGTATGCTAAGAAGATTGTTGGTCGCCGCGTTTATGGTGGCGCCAATACTCACATCCCCTTGAAGGTTAACACCGCGGGTGTGATTCCAATCATCTTTGCGCAATCAATCATCATGTTCCCGGCCACTTTGATGAACATCTTTCCTGACGTCGGCTTCTTAGCCTCGTTGGGTCGTTTGTTCATTCCGCCGAATCCTGTGTACGTGATTGTCTATTCGACATTGATCATCTTGTTCGCCTATTTCTACACCGCGGTTATTTTGAACCCGGTTGATTTGGCCGACAACATGAAGAAGAACAGCGGCTTTATACCTGGCGTGCGTCCCGGTAAGAAAACGGCGGAATACATCGATCGGGTTTTGACGCGGGTCACGTTACCTGGGGCTGTGTTTTTGGCTGTGATCGCCATCTTGCCTGATCTGATGATCAGCTTCTTGCAAGTGCCATTCTACTTTGGTGGTACGGGCTTGTTAATTGTCGTCGGCGTAGCATTAGACACGCTGCAACAAATCGAATCGCACTTGGTCATGCGTCACTATGACGGTTTCATGAGCAAGGGTCGCTTACGCGCGCGGAGGTAAGTTGTGAACATCGTCATCATGGGGCCTCCGGGCGTGGGGAAGGGGACTCAGTCCCACCGCATCGTTAGCGACCGGGGCGTGGTGCATATTTCGACGGGCGATATTTTGCGGATGGCTATTCGCAAGGGCACTGACTTGGGCAAGAAAGTCCAAAAGGTGATGAACGCCGGCGATTTGGTTGGCGATGATTTGATGATGGAGCTGATTCGAGAGCGTCTCTCAGCGGACGATGTGAAGTCCGGTTGGTTACTCGATGGCTTTCCTCGTACAGCGATTCAGGCTGATGAGTTTGCCATCATGCTTATCGAGATGGGGCTGCATATCGACCGGGTGGTTGTCGTAACAGCTCCCACGGAAGAAATCGTGCGCCGTCTGGCAGGGCGAATCACCTGCCGTGTTTGCAACGAAGTGATGAATTTGACAGGTTTTGGGACGACACACCCCAGGTTCTGTCCATTCTGCGGCAACGCCGAAGATAAAGCTCGTGATAAAGCGGCTTTATACCAACGGGCCGACGACACCGAAGAGACGATTCGGCATCGTTTAGAGGTTTTCCGCAAGAAAACTCTCCCTGCGGCCTGGGCCCTGGAAGAGCACTTCCCACTGTCGGAAATCGACGGTTTGGGCACAGTCGAAGAAGTAGCAAAGCGGATAAACGATGTCCTGGAGTAAGCAGCAGATCAATTTAAAGTCAGCCGAGCAGGTTGACAAAATGCAGGCCAGCGCTGAAATTTTGGCTTCTGTCTTCCTCGCGATCCGCGAAATGGTTGCCCCCGGGGTAACCACCAACGCGATCGACGAAGTTATTGAAGCCCGCATCTTGGAAGCTGGTTGTATTCCTTCGTTTAAGGGGTACCACGGCTTTCCTGCGTCTGCCTGTATATCAGTCAACGAACAGGTCGTGCACGGCATTCCCAATGATGACGCTCTCAAGAGCGGTGACATCGTGGGAATCGATATCGGTCTGATCAAAGACGGTTGGCACGCAGACAGCGCCGAGACCATGGCGGTCGGCGAATTAGGCGCAGAAGCAGATAAACTGCTGACGGTGACCAAAGAATGTTTGGCGCGCGGAATAGAAGCCATAGCTGTTGGCGAACGCATTTCTGTTATCGGAACGGCGATCGAAAAGCACGCTCGCGAAAACGGTTTTACCGTTGTTGAATCACTGGTTGGACACGGTATCGGCCGTGACCTGCATGAAGACCCGCAAGTGCCGAACTATCGGTGCTTCACCATGCCTGACCCGGTTATGGAAGAGGG
>JBLIOK010000120.1:0-7648 GCA_047639735.1 Candidatus Krumholzibacteriia bacterium
GCGCCGAACTCGACTTTGACCAACTTCCCCAAAAAATGCCGGCCAATGTGCACCGTGTTTTACGCCGGTGCCTTGAGCGCGACTACCGCAAACGCATGCGCTCAGCTGGTGACGTTTGGCTCGAACTGACGACCGAAGAGCCTGAAGCAGAAGTGGCGGCCGAAGCGGCTTCGAAATCGCGCAATGTCTATTTGATGTTGCTGAGTTTTCTGCTCGTGGCGCTCATTGCTTCGGTGTGGGTGTTCCGACCCCAAGCCACCGCTGAACCCGGCCGCCCAACCTATTTGGCGCTGCCTCTGCCTGAAGGTGCGCAGTATGTCAGTCGCGATCAACTGCCCTTAGGCGCGCCGCAACCGAGCCTCGACATCTCGTCCGATGGCCGCCTTGTCGTTTGCACCATTGAATTAGAGGGAAAAACCTGGCTCTACCGGCGATTCCTGGACCGTAGTACCGGCGAAGTTATTCCCGGGACAGAGGGCGCATACCAGCCTCGAATCTCGCCCGATGGTCAGAGAATCACCTTCATGTCGGGTAATTTCCTCAAACGGGTTGACGCCGATGGTGACCGGGTCACGCCGATGGTCGAAGTCGTCAACCCCTTTGGTCACAGTTGGTATAGCAATCAAGAAGTTTTGGTTGCTCATCGAGAATCACGCGAACTTTTACTGGTTGATGTGCAACGCAATACGGCGTCAGTGGTCAAATCGAACAATCAACTGAATCGGTTTTATTGGCCGGAACGCGTGCCCGGGCTTGAGGCGGTTCTCGTCAATCAAAGTCACGTCGTGAAGTCAGACGAGACCGAGGCAGATCCCATCATGATGTACTGGCTTGACGGGTCTCGGTCTGAATTCGTCGGTGTCGAAGGAACCATGCCGCGTTTCTACGGCGAAAACCTCATTTTTGTCCGCGATGGTGCTTTGATGTCGGCCCCGTTCTCGGCCGAATTGCCCACCCAATCAGAAATCCCGCGATCGATTTTTGACGGCGTTGTCGTTGAATCAACCGTCGGTCAATACGCATTTTCGGCAGAGGGAACGTTCGCCTACTTGGCGGGGGAGTGGATGGTTGGCAAATCCCTCGTGTGGGATGACGGCACCAATGAGGTGAGGGATCTCGGTTTTCCCTCGCTCGGTTATGGAGACTTCGAGCTCTCGCCAGACGGCACTCAACTGGCAGTGAGCATCGGCGGCGCCAATTCGGCGATCTGGATTTATGACCTTGAACGGGGCACGCAAAATCTATTCGCGGGAGATGGAGCAGCGAGCCATCCCACCTGGAGCCCCGATGGAACCCGCATTGCTTACGCTGCGCGCATCGGCGACGAATCTTCAATCCGAGTCCGCACTGTTGGCAGCAATGAGCCGTCTGAAATTATTCTCAACGCGGAAATATGGCTCGCACCTTACGCGTGGCACGCTGATGTCGGCCTCCTCTATACGACCTGGGGCTCCTCAAGCGATATCTTCCGCCTGGCGAATTTGGATTCCAATCAGATCGAAGGCCTCGTCGAATCCGCGGCCTCGGATTGGGGGCCAGATATTTCTCCAGATGGAAAATGGATAGCGTACACGTCTGACGTGAGTGGCCGCTATGAAACCTACGCCCGCAGCGTTGTGAAAGGCAGTCGCTCGTGGCCACTGTCGGTCCACGGTGGCGAGGAGCCGATCTGGAGCTCAGATGGGAAAGCGATTTTCTTCCGCAATGGAAATCAGTTTTTACGTGTAGAGGTTATCGAGGCTAGCGAAGACGGCACGCGGTTCCGGGCCGGTGTCCCGGTGGTTCACTTGGAAGGCGCCTACGCAAACGTGCCCGGCTTGTCGTATGATGTTGGTCCAGATGACAAAAGCCTCGTGCTGTTGCAAACAGATGGTGGAACCGAACGGCCGTCTTATCTCAATGTCATTTTGAATTTTGACCAGCTGGTTGACGAGAAAATGAAATAGAACATCTATCGCGACGCCGTTCTATTCCTCGTCGACACCATAAAAGACCAGATGCTGCCACGGCAGATCATCATAAGTGCGGACCAGCTTAAAACCGTTGGCCCGCATTTCTTTGTCGATCTGGGCCTTGGACATTTTATGATCCGGCTTCATGGGCACGGCAGGGTCTTCTGTACGGAACTCCACAAGTGCCAGGACCCCGCCGCTTGCCAAACTTTGACGCATACTGCGCAGCATGCTTACCGGATCGGTGAATTCGTGATAGGCATCGACGAGAAGGATAAGGTCGACCTTCTTCGCCGGCAGTTTGGGGGAAGTGGATGACCCGACAATGGTTTCGTAGTTGGTGATTTTCCGCTGGGCGGCGCGCTCGATGAGCAGGTCAAGCATCTCTTGCTGGATGTCCACACAAAGGACACGGCCTTCGGCCCCGACAAGTGGCGCCATTTTGAGGGCGTGATAACCGTTGCCGCATCCGACATCCGCCACCACCATACCGGGCTTGAGGCGGAGCGCCCGGATCATCTCGCGAGTGCTTTCTTCTTTTTCCCGGTCTTTTCGAGTGAGCCAGTCGGCGCCCGAAGCGGTCATCGTCCAGGCGATCGGCCGGCCGAGGTAAATCCCCGGCTGCGAAGCGTTGATCGGTTGGGCCATAGCTTCGGTTGCAAGGCAGGCGATTATCGCCATAAATACCAGAACAGCCACCGATAAAGTGCCGCGAGTAGTCATGAGTGTGGCTTTGAGTATTTTCACTAAATTGCTCCGGATCTAAAGCCCATACAAAACCGAAACCCCAATTTTGTGATCAGGAATATCACCCAACCCCCAACGGTACTCGATATTGTACCGGCGACTCTCCTTCATCGGGATATTCAAGCCAAGCGTCAAACTCAAGCCCAACTCTAAATCACCGCTGAGCATCATTGTGGGGCCAGCCCCGGCGTAAAACCTGATGCCGGTTTCCGGCAAAGGAATGAGATAGAGGCGGAAATCCGCGTTGGCCACCGAGGGTGCGTCGGTGCCAGGACCAAAGTCAAAGCTGGGCACGAGGGAAAACGAGCCAAACTTGGCCATCAATTCGAGTTGAGCGCCGAGGAAAAAATCATCATTGTCGCCAGTGAGACCCATTCGAGGGCCAAGGGCGGAGTCGGCGTGGGCGGCCGGGGCACAAACACAAAAAATTAGGATAGCAATGGCCATCGTCCGCATAGTAACCTCTAAAACAGATGAACATGATTATCAATTGATTCGTTACGCATCTTACCAAAGGCGCGTGGTCGTGAGAATCAAAAACTGTCAATCGGTCGAGGAGATGTGATGAGAATTGCGAAGGCTTTAAAATTAGTCGCTTGTCTGTTGGTTGTTGGCGTTGGGCTGACCGGTTGTAGCAGCAGCAAGTCCTACGACGAATCGATGAACCTGGGTGGCATCAATATGGGCGAAGCCTTGGCGGGCCTGATTTCCCATACGCAACAGGTCATGGCCAATGTCACCGATTTGTCGAGTGCCGAACGGGCCAAGGCTGATTTGCATCGGATCAATCAAGACTACGACGATCTCCTTTTTAACGTGCCGAAGATGAGCGAGGATGGGCAGTTTGCCTTAGCTATGCAAGCCCGGCAGTCTTTGCCCCAAATGCAGGACGTGTCCGCTCGGATCAGCCAAGTGCCCGTTTTGCACGATATCATCGGGGTTGAGTTGGATGAGATCACAGCTAAGTTGGCGCAGCTCCAATAGGTCTATTCGCGTTGATTCAAAAATCGGTGCAAGACATGGCGAAGATCAAGCGAGGTTTCTGTGGATCGCCACCATGGCTGCGGCCTATCGCGTTTTTCGCCTACGCTTTTGTGATAGTTTTGGGCCTGATCGTCGCGATCGTGTGGCGCCGCCAAGTTTTGCAGCGGAAGGCAGAACGGGGCCTCCAGTTGGCGACGGCCGACAAGCTTGCTGCGGTTGGACAGTTGGCTGCTGGCATGGCCCACGATTTCAATAACCAATTGATGTCCGACTAGTGCTGTGATCAGGAGACGGTCAGTTTTGTCACCCAGAAGAGCGGTACAGAACACCCTTCTGAAACAGGTCCCTCTTCACCGACCGCCCCCAAATCACTACACCAACGCATAAGAACAAACTCGAGGCCGACAACAATACAATCATGGCGTAAGACGATTCCACAAAGAGGCTGGCTAACATGCCCACGTAAAACAATCCCAGGGAAATTGCCCCGATCAAGCCGGACTTCGTCGTGCTAGGGCTACCAGTCATCATCATCCTCGTCTTCCATTTCACTCGGCAACAGGTGGGCCATGTCGTGGCAACCGGCGGCAAAACATGTCAACTCACCGGACGCTGAACGCGCCAAGAAATCCTCTTCCTCACGGTGCTGCCGAACTTTGGCAAATCTCTCAGATGGCCCGTGACATTGCATGCAAACGGTCTGGTCAAAGGGGTTGTAGAGTTCGATCTCCTTGGCCACGATATCTTTTTTGGTCATATCAGCCCAGACATGGAGCAAGCCATGCATTTTCGTTTTGGCTGTGCCAAACATGGAGTAGTCTGAGTGGCAGGCGTAACAGGCCGTTTCTTGAGGCACGTAGTTATTGCGGTAGTGAACGCTGGCCAAGGGCTCATCGTCAGCAACCGTTAGCGATGCGACGTGTTCGTCCATGACATGACAACTTGCGCAGAACTCCACCGTTTCCATGTGGTGCAAATCCGACTCCACGGTGGTGGCAAAAAATATGACCGGGAAGACGAAGTAGGCCAACAGCGAGAGCAATTTCCATTGGTGGAGGCGCCCGGTGCGATGAAGCACCTGCGCCGCCACCAATGCTATGATTCCCGCCGTGAACAGCAGTATGGCTACGGTGTTCACGGTGTTTCCTTCTCGCCTTCAACGGTCGGTTCAGGTGTGCCTTGAGGGGTGGGCACATCCACGCCAACGCCTTCGGGCAACTCGTATTTTAAAGTCTCAAGCCACAGGGCAAGAGCTTGACGTTCTTCCTTGCTGCCTTGGAACCGTTTTTTGTGCAAGACACCGTCGTTGTCGACTTTTTTCCGCAGCCACGAGCTGATCCATTTGGCATCACGGGCCAGGCCAACATTCGAAAGGTCATCAGCAGCGACATCTTCGCCTTCTTCTTCTCCCCAAAGGTCTTCTTCTTCAACGGCGCCTTCTTCGAGCGCTACTTTTTCGACACCAATCTTGAGGGCCGAGATAGCATGGCACTCGTGGCAACCGTACTGCTTGTAAATCTTCAACCCCTCTTCTTGATCAGCAAGCGCTGGCGCGACGACCAAGCCGATGAGCGAACCCGAAAGCAGGAGTAATAATAGTTTTCGCATGAGCATTCCTTCTGAGTGTGAGGACTGGAGGTGCGGAGCGCCCACATAGGGCGCTCCGCCATAACCAATCAGCTAGAACATCATCCGGATATTCAGGCGCCAATCATCAGATCGTACATAGCCATCGACTTCGTCAGTTTGATCGAGCCGTACATGGCCTTCTACACGCACGTTCTCGCGCATAAAGTAGCTGACCGAAGGCGTGACGTGGGAACGATCCAGGCCCGAGAGTGCCTCGTCATCGTAGGACACGTTGTCAACCAAGATGCAGGGGAACCAACGTCCGCTGCGGTAACCCAATTGCACGACCATACCGCCGTAAGTCTGTTCGACTTGTGGATCGGTGGCTGCCGCCAAGAGGTAGTTGTCTTCGGTGACCGACAGGTAAGCAACCTGCAAGTCCCAGGCTTTGCGACGCAGATTCGCTTGGACACTGTAGCGGTTAAAGTCGTTTGTCTTCTGATCGGTGGCCGTGTCTATAGCGTCTGTACCGGTATAGGCCCAGAAGGTGACATTCGAACCTTCCCAAGTCGATTCGGCCGACTCTGGGATTTCTAGGCGCACGGAGCCCCAATAATGCATCTGGTCATTTACGTCAGTGGCATTGGGACCGTTGGTGGCGCCAGCGGAAAACACGACCGGGCCGGTGCCGCCGTACCACATGAGGCCAGGCCGAGAGCTGCTGGTGTTGTAGGGGTCTTCACCCAAACCACCAGAGGTTTTGATACCAAACACGTCAGCTTTGACCGAACCGATTTGCCGCAGTCGGTTGCTGTAGCTCGTGTAGTCCAGTGGCGACAAGTTACCCACGTAAAGATTGAGCATCTTGGAACCGGCTATATTATGGAAACCAACGCGGAACCAACTGAAGTGCATGCTATGGCCACTGTTTTCGGCTTCGACGAAAATCGAAATGTTTTTCGCAATCGAGCCAGCAATGAACAATTGATACCAGTCAATTCCACCAATGGTGGTCTTGGTTTTAGGTTCGCCATTGACGATCAATTTGTTGGTCTGTGCCCTCAAGGGAGTGGCGCTGACCCGAATACCAATAAAGTTTTCCAAATGGTCGATGGACAGATTGTCGCTGATGGTCTTTTTGCCTAAAGTATCGCCATCAGGTACGAGGTTTTCAGGAGCTTGGTAACCATTACGCATAAAGAGTTCGCCGTAATAGTTCAACCGAGGGAATGCCGTGTGGCAAGTCACACAAGATGTCTTGTATTTGCGTGACCATTGGGAAGTTGCCTGGGAAGTGTTAGGGATTGCGATCACAATGAGTATGGTGACCACTGCCAAACTAAAAGTTACCAGCCAACGATTGAGGGATGACATGGTGTCCTCCTTGGCGCCCGCGAACGGACGGTGCCTTGGCTCATTTGTTTGTCCGGCTTTTCTCCGGCTCCATTTAGCAAATGATAACCAAAGGTTTAAGAGCGGTGCGCCAAAATGAGACTTCATTCTAGTCCGTCCACTCCTGGTGACCCGTTGCAAATGGTTAAATGATAAACGGTTGTCAAAAAGTAAATGATAATTAATTGTCATTAGGGGAACCGTGTTTTAGGTGCGAAATAAGCTGCTTATTTGGGTTTTTCTTCAACCATGTGTTCTGACGGTCGACCCGGTTTTGACACTATTTGGCGAGTATTTGACGAGAAAACGACTTTGATGTGCGCGCGCGGAACGTTTCCTGGATAGGTTTTGCGCATTAGAGAGATTGGAGATGGTGGCATCATGGGTACAGTGGGGGAATGGGCCGGTCTGTGGTGGGCTTAAGACGGGTTTCTGCGCCGATGAATTAGTCGGACGAAAACTCTTTCGTTTATTGAAACAGGCGGCGTACCACTTGGGAGAGCGCGCCACCGGCGCTTAAAGAGACCCACGCTAACTTTCTGTAAAATATGTGGTTAGGCATGCATGAAGCACAAAAAAACAACCAGATTGTAGGTTTTAAATTTAATGTCTAAAATAATAGCCTGAAATTGACATTTTAATATGAACATAGTATCCTAGTATGCGCGTGAAATTGTCACGCCAGAACGGATATATCTAAAATGGAGGCCTTGGGGTATGACTAAACTACGATCTACATTCATTTTGTTAACAATCGCGTTGTTCGGTTTTGTCGGCTGCTCACTTGATGACCAGTCATCTCCGGTTTCCCCAAAAGTCGATTTCACCTCCAGCTTTGGCAAGTCCATTGGCCCCAGTGAAATCGTATTCTGCCTGGATGTTTCCGACACTGTTTCCAGTGCCGATTTGAGTGCGGTCATCGCAGGTCTGTCGGCCTGTTTGAGCGACCCGGAATTGATGCCACAAAGTGGTAACATGGCGATCGGTGCGATCGTTTACGGCGA
>JBLIOK010000121.1:0-7590 GCA_047639735.1 Candidatus Krumholzibacteriia bacterium
CTAACCGCGAAACCGTTTCAGCCAATTCCGTCAGTGAATCTCTCATTTTCGGCAATCGTTGCACCATGGCTTCCAAGCGAAACGATGCCTTTATCGCCTTGGCTGGGGTACCAAAGACCTTGCTGCCAGCAGGCAAATCTGATATTACGCCAGATTGTCCTCCAAGTTGGGACCCGGCGCCAATCGTAATATGATCGCCAACTCCAACTTGACCGCCAGCAATCACTCCGTCACCGAGCGTGCAACTTCCGGCGATTCCCACTTGAGCGCTCAAGGCACAATGTGCCCCAACTTTAACGTTGTGCGCAATCTGCACCTGATTATCTAGCTTCGTTCCTTTGCCGATACACGTCTTGCCAGTGGTCGCCCTATCAATGGTTACACCGGCGCCAATTTCAACGTCATCGGCAATTTCCACGATGCCGACTTGCGGAACTTTTTTCATTCCGCGCTCGGTCGGCAAATAACCAAATCCATCACTGCCCAAGACCGAGTTCGCATGCACGATCACTCTGTCGCCAAGGACACATCCTTCACGAATAACGACCTGCGGGTAGATGACGCAATCGTCACCAAGCACGACATCGCAGCCCAAATTCACTTGGGCGCCTAATCGTGTTCCCGACCCGAGCACCGTCCCTGCACCAACAACCGTGTGAGCCCCAATGGCAACGGCACCAGCCACATTTGCTGAGTCATGGATCACCGCCGTCGGATGAATTTCAGGCGGAAAAACACGGTCGATCGCGGTCAGCTGATTCGCCAATAACTCAGCGAATACTAGATAAGGATCATCCACGCGAACACAAGGTTTGTCGCAGCCCGTCACCTCGCGGCCAACCAACAACGCTGCGGCCAAACTCTTGGCGCCTTTCGCTAAGTCAGTATTCGTTTTCACGAAACTCAACTCGTGCTCATGCGCATCGTTCAGGCCCGCGAGCCCTTCGATCTTCGGATCTGCTTCGCCGATCAGCTCTCCGCCTACTAGATTGGCAATTTCACTCAGTCTCAGCGGAAACATTTAAATCCTTCGCAACCTGAGGCGACACACTACCGAACAAAATTCGATTGGTCCATTTATGCCATTGCCCCCCACTCGAAGGAAATTTTAGATCCCACGACGTTGAGAGGCAAAGCAAAATCTTTGGAACCCCCTTAAAATTCAGGGGATTCCTTCCTGCTGTCAATGTATTTCGGCGGCTCTATTCGTCGCCACGGACCAGTGCCGCAAGCACTTCATTTGTTAAATCGTAATCTGAATCGATATAGAGCACTGCCAGGGCCGCAGAATCGACCACAATGCCATATCCATTTTCTTTACCCAAACGTTCAACGATTGTCTTTATTTGGTCCAAGATGGGGCTAATTTTGGATTTGTACTCTTCCTCAGCCCTCTGGTCGACACTTTCCCGAAACTGAAAATATTCAGCCCGCTTTTGCTCAAACGCTTGCATCTTGGTCTGCAGGGCGTCTTCACCCAAAAGCATCTTTTGGCTTTCAATCTCTTCGGCCATGGCCGTCAAAACTTTTTCACGTTCGCCAACTTCCAATTCAAGTTCTTGCAAGAACTTTTGGTACTGTTCTTGAGCGTCGCGAGCTGCTTCGTATTCTTCGGCAATCCGTTGGGAATCAACCACAGCCAAGGCTTTTTCTTCTGCCTGAGCGAGAGTGGGCCAAGTCGCGCCTATCACCAAGAGCACCAACGCCGCTTGCTTTAACATCAATTTTCTCATCTGATCCTCCAGTTCTCAACACCACCTTGGTGTAAGAACAGGTTTGCGGCATCTTCATTTTATTCGCCTGACACACCAGGCGAATTTCTTAGAAGAAGTTGCCTATGTTGAAATGAGGCTCCCAGCGAGGGTCGCCATTGAGTCGGTCGAATCCGTACCCGTAATCAAATCCGATCGTGCCCATCATCGGCACTTCGACGCGGATTCCAAAGCCTGCTCCCTTACGAAGACTGGCCAGGTCAGCCTCGGAAAAGCTGTTCCACACATCGCCCATATCCAAAAACGTGAGCAATTGGACTGCGCGGGTCAAGGGATAGAGCACCTCGGCGTTCAGGATTGTAAAATACCGCCCACCGATAAACTGTGGATTTCCTTTTGGCACAACTTCCAAATCTTTGTAACCACGCAAAGGATAACGCCTGTTACCGCCTAGCCGGTAGCGTTCCCAGTCAGGCACTTCTTGAGGGTTATTGAGGCCGTGCAGGAGGCCAAAATACCCTCGCATGTGAAGGGCAAAGCCGCCCGGCATCCGGTGATAAGTAGAATGCGAGAGCACGTGCTCTTGGAATTCAATTTCGCCACCGAGCGGGCCGCCGGCGAGTTCAAAGCTATAACTCGACTTTGAGCCTGCAGTCGGGAAGAAAGGATTGTCGGTGGAATTGCGATTGAGCGACAATCGTATACTGCTTTTTAGCTGAGGCCATGCAATTTCGGTCAATGGCGTGTAGTCGATATTGTTGCTGCCAAGCGAATTGGTTAAACCCTCAACGTATCGTATGTACGACGGGCTAAAATTGGACAACTTCGTTTCCGAAAGCTCATAGCGTAGGCCGACACGACTATACCGGGTACCAGGGATCCGGCGTCCTAGGCGCATACTGAATCCACGCACTCGGCTTTCATAGAAATCGTCGAGATTGTATTGAAAGCGGTCAAAAAGGTCGGCACCAACCAACATCGGCGTGCCCATAAACCATGGCTCGGTGAAGCTCAAATCGACGTATCGGCGACGGCTGCCAAATTGCCAAGTCAGGCCGATGTTCTGCCCTTTTCCCTGAAAGTTCGTTTCAGCAACCTGAATAAAACCACTGACACTGGTTTCGGCGCTATAAGCCATGCCGAACATGAACTGGCCGGTCTGTTTTTCTTTTACTCTCAGAATCATATCAACGTCGCCATTTGAGATCGGCTGTATATCCGGCTGGACGTCTTCAAAAAATCCGGTTTGGAAAATATCGCGCATAGTGGCCTGGATACGCGTATTGCTAAAGGTGTCACCGGGGAATGTGCGCATCTCTCTCAAGATGACCTTGTCATAGGTTTTCGTATTGCCGCTGATTTGAATGTCATGAATCTTAGCGGGCTGGCCTTCAATGAAAGTAAATTCCACATTCACGACGTTGTCGACGATATCCCGTTCAGGCTCAACCGTGATGTAAATATACCCCCGATCCGCATAGATCTGTTGGAGATTGCCCAAGGCTTCTAGGTATTCATTTTCTTTAAAAACGTCGCTTTTCTGCAACCAGATTTGATTAGCAATAGCCAGATCATCAAACACCGTATTCCCTTGCCAGTGAATATCACCGACGTGGTACTGCTGACCCTCAGCAATAGTGATCACAATGTCTAACTTGGAAGGCGCTTCTTCCCTGAAATTCAGTTTCACATCGGTCACTGCAGCATCGAGATAACCTTGATTACGGGCCTCGGTAACGATGCGGTCCTTATCCTCTTCGAATTGAGATTTCTTGAATGTGCCACTGCGCAAGAACCCTTTGGTGCCTTGCTCCATCGCATCGCGCAACAGTCCGTCAGACAGGCTTTCGTTTCCCTCGAAACTTATCGACTGGACCTTGACCTTGCGTCCTTCATCAATGGTGATGATCAGGTCTTCCATATTGTTTGTGTCAACTTGTGAACTATCGCGGTGAATCACGACATTATAGTAGCCCTTTTCATAGTAGAGCTCGCGCAATGGTTGCAGCTCTCGTCGCACCACCGCTGGATTTGCAAACTGCCCCACATGCACCGTAAATTCGTCGCGCAAATCCGAGTCTTTGATTTTCTTACTGCCTTGAAATACAACGCTTCGGATGCGGGGGAATTCTTGCAGATTGACGATGAGTTTCACGCCGCCTTCAATGCCTTGGCGGTAAATGAACACTTCGGAAAACTTTTGAGTCGCGAATAGACTACGGATGGCAGCGGAAACTAAGTCGTTGGAAAACGTCTTGCCCGTTTCAAGGCCAGACCAAGCTAGCACTTGTCGAGAGCCAACCGTTTGGGCACCCACCACTTCAATTTCGACAACAATTGCCGAAACTTGGCTAGGCGGTGCGGACCCCAATTGAGCTACCGACGTCTCGGGGGTACCCGCGAGAACGGTAATCAAAAAGAGGACTAAATAGAGATATGAAGACGAAAGTCTCATCGGTGAATCCGGGCTCCCCCGTGTTCGAAAATCCATTCAAGATTGAATTTGAGCAGTAGGCTCGAACACGTCTTGAAAATGTTTTGAATTGCAGCCGAGGCATTTCTGCAACCGGCTATTGCTCCATCAACGCAAATCTTACACTTAGGGGGTGACAATAATATCTGCAACCAGATAGTAATGCGGAAGTTCCCTCTCCGTACTGGATGCTGTGTCGCAGGAAAAATAAGCAACAGCGCTACCATAGGCTAGACTTATTAGTAGAAATTGGCCGTTTTTAGGCATTTCCTTCCTTTGTAAATGGCAAAAACCGTCCGTTGTCTACACAACGGACGGTTAATGATAAAACAAGGAATCTGTACGGCGTCTATTTGAGACTCTTAACTTCTTCCTTTGGAATGCACTTGAAGCTTAGCTCTTGCCCCTTGGCACCAATTATGAGCTTACAACCCTTGGCCACTTCCCCGCGAAGCAGTTTTTCGCTCAGCGGATCTTCCACGTGCTTTTGGATAGCGCGGCGCAATGGCCGGGCTCCCATTTTGTGATCGTAGCCAACCTCACAGAGCAAATCTTTACAAGCTCTGGTGAATTCGAACTCGATTTCCATATTCTTCAATCTGTCGCTGACATCTTTAAGCAGGATATCAACAATTCTCGTAATGTCATCACGGGACAGGCTGTTGAACGTGACGATCTCATCGATTCGATTGAGGAACTCTGGGCTAAACGTACGCCGCAAATCCTGATCAATATTTCCCTGGATTCTTTGATCAACATTATCTTCGTCGTCGCTGCCAAAACCAACTCCACGAATGGCGTGAGTTTTACGACTGCCAACGTTACTCGTCATGATAAGTATTGCGTTGCGGAAATCTACAGTACGTCCAAAGGAATCCGTCAGCTGGCCATCGTCCAAAACCTGCAGCAGGATGTTGTAAACGTCCGGATGGGCTTTCTCAATTTCATCCAGCAAGATCACACAATAAGGTTTGCGCCGCACCTTCTCGGTGAGCATTCCGCCCTCTTCGTAACCGACATATCCAGGAGGCGCTCCAACCAAACGGCTAACCGAATGTTTCTCCATGTATTCGGACATGTCGACGCGTATGAGTGCGCTTTGGTCACCGAATAAAAACTCTGTCAGTTGGCGCGCAACTTCCGTTTTGCCGACACCACTGGGGCCGAGGAAAATAAACGATCCAATGGGGCGGCTAGGGTCGCGCAGGCCAGCACGGTTGCGACGAATAGATTTAGACACTGCGCCCAACGCAGGGTCTTGTCCAATAACCGACTTGCCCAGCTCTTCTTCCATCCGCAAAAGCTTCTCGGTTTCTTCTTCTTCTACCTCGGCCACAGGGATGCCGGTGATCTCTGCCACAACCTGGGCAATGTGAGCCTCGGTCACGGTCGCTCTCAAATCACTTTGGTCCGAGCTCCAATTGTTTTTCATATCTTGAAGCGTCGTTTTGAGCTCTTTTTCTTCGTCACGGAATGAAGCGGCTTTCTCAAACTCTTGCGCTTGGATCGCCGATTCTTTTTCGGTGATAACTTGTTCGATCTTTTTCTCAATCTCACGCAAATCAGGCGGCACGACCGTCATATTTAGACGAGCCCTGCTTCCAGCTTCATCGATAATATCAATGGCTTTATCGGGCAGTGCTCGTCCACTGATATAGCGGTTACTCAACCAGACACAGGCCTTAATAGCACTGTCTTCGAATTTGACGCGATGATGGGCTTCGTATTTGTCGCGCAGCCCAAAAAGAATCTCCACCGTTTCTTCTTCAGAAGGCGGATTAACCGTAACCGGTTGAAAGCGGCGTTCCAAAGCCCCATCTTTTTCAATGAACTTGCGGTATTCATCCATGGTCGTCGCCCCGACGCATTGGATTTCCCCGCGGCTTAGAGCGGGTTTCAACATATTAGAAGCATCGATCGCGCCTTCGGCGCCGCCAGCGCCAACGATCGTATGGAGCTCGTCGATGAATAAGATCACATCGGGGTTCTCACGCACTTCGGCCATGATCTGTTTCAAGCGTTCTTCAAACTGTCCGCGATATTTTGTGCCAGCCACAACGCTTGCAAGATCGAGCGTCACGATTTCTTTGTCACGCAATAAGGCGGGGACGTTTCCTTCGACTATCTTTGAAGCGAATCCCTCAACAATTGCGGTTTTGCCAACTCCCGGCTCGCCAATCAAGACGGGATTGTTCTTTTTGCGCCGGCTGAGGATTTGGATACAACGGTTGATTTCACTGCTGCGGCCGATGGTAGGATCCAGTTTGCCTTCACGAGCCATGTCGGTCATGTTGCGACCAAATTGCTCGAGCACAGAATTTTCTTTTTTCTTCACCGTAGGGCGCTTGCGGCCACTCTTGATTTTTGCTGACAGCGGCGATTCGCCACCACCCAATGCCTTCATCACTTCTCGCTTGACGGCCTCGTGGTCAGCGCCGAGTTCGGTCAAAACCCGCGCAGCGACACCCTCGCCTTCACGAATCAGGGCCAACAACAAGTGTTCGGTCCCAACGTAATTATGGTTGTGCAAACGAGCTTCATCGATTGATAACTCGAGAACCTTTTTAGCACGCGGTGTGAAAGGTATTTCACCGATGCTGACCGGCCCCATAGGTGCCGAGACCGAATCTTCAACGGCCTTTTGGATACGGTCGAATTCTAGATTCATGCGCCTCAAGACATTCGCGGCAACTCCTTCACCCTCGCGGATGACACCGAGCAACAGATGCTCGGTTCCGATATAATCGTGTTGCAGGCGACCAGCCTCGTCACGGGCTAGAAACAGAACTTTACGGACTCTTTGGGTAAAACGATCGTTCATTCCCACGCGCCTCCATGGCAGTGTTGCAAACTTAGCTGTGTGCATAAAGATACTGGCGCTTGCGAGCTCACGCTACCCAAGCCTCCAGATCGCAATCCGAGACGCAATAATCAGGCCCATCTCAGATCCTTACATATGGCCATTTTTCGGTTGCTGGCAGCTTTACTTTACCTCAAGTTTTCTTGAGAATCACCAAATGAATGAAAGATATTGGCGTTATTGGTTTAGCCGGAGAATGAGCGTACGAAAATTCAATTCGCGTATTGGGCAAAAAATTCCCGCAACAGTGCAGCACGTGCCGCACCTTTTTGGCGCCCGGCAAGACTTTGCCCTGCCGCGAGTTCCAAATGTCCCGTTTGTTGTTGGATGGTGACGTGATTCAAGGCTCCAGGCGGAAAACTGGAAAGCACGCCCAATCCAGCCCCTAACCTCACCTGTGACAGGCAATCGTAGGCTTCTTGAGCAGTCATTAATCTCGCTTTTGCCAACAGAGCCAAGCTGCGATGAATACTATCCTCGAGCACGAGGTGATCACGACCGGTCAGTTGATTGCGGGCTAATCGCTCGTAACGAACGATTTTCCC
>JBLIOK010000122.1:0-7560 GCA_047639735.1 Candidatus Krumholzibacteriia bacterium
AGGCCCGTGCCCTTGCCCGCTGGTTTGGTCGTGTGAAACAAGTTGAAGATCTTTTCCAGATCTTCTTTGGCGATGCCCACGCCGTTGTCTTGGAAGGTGATGCGCAGGCGATCTTCGTCGCGGGTGACCAAAATTTCCAATACTCCGCGCCGACCAGGAGCTTCGCTAATGGCGTCGATGGCGTTGCTGATCAGGTTGACAAAAACCTGTTCGAGCAAAAGCGGATCCGAAACAAAACGGGGTAGTTCTTGGGCGAACATGGTGCGCACATCGGTTTGCGAACGCCGGATCTCGGTGCCCAACACGGCCAAACACTCTTCGAGCAATGCGACAATGTTGACCTCGGTCATGCCAGAATTCGAAGTGCGCACAAAACCCAACAAGCTGTGGGTGATGGTGGTCACCCTGGCGACTTGGTGATGCAATCGCTCCATGGCCTGGGCCAGAACTTTCTTCGTTTCCGGTTCGAGAGAATCGCCTTCTTCAACCAAGGTTTCTTCTACCATGCCGGCGATCGTATCAATCACTGCCAAGGGGTTATTGATCTCGTGGGCAACGCCCGAAGCCATCTGGCCAACGGCGGCCAAGCGTTCGCTGCGGATGAGATCTTCTTTCAGCCGCAAGCGTGTGGTGATGTCTCGACAAATACAAACCAACTCGAGGGGGGTGCCATCGGGACCTTCAATGCGCGTCAGGCTGATGTTTACCACCACAGCGTCGTTGTTGCTGGTTAAGAACTCGGTTTCGTAGGTTTGGGCATGGCCATCGCGTAAAGCTTCTTCAAAGAGTTTATTGAATACGCTGGGATTGGAAAACAGGCGCTTGGCGGGTGTGCCGATCATTTGGTCGCGGTTGTAGGCGAGCACGGTTTCGGCGCCGCTGTTGAACGAGAGCATGTTGCCCATGGGGTCGGTCAGAAAGATGATGTCGCGGCTGTTTTCCAAAACTTCGCGCAGATATTTTTGAGTTTCGTTGAGTTGTTCATCGACCCGGTGGAATTTGCGTTCGCTTTCGTAGAGTTCGGTGGTGTCTTCAATCAAGCCATACAGGCCATCAATCTTTCCGTTCTCAATAATCGGAAACAAGGTCACGTGCACGTGCATGTCTTGACCCTGGATCGGCAGAATGCCCGAGGCATGGAATGTTTTGCGGTGGCGCAGGGTTTCCTGTTCGACTTTTTGTAACCAGCGCGCGCTGCGGTCGGGATAGATTGTGCGGTCGCGTTTGCCGAGAACTTCTTCTTCTTTGATGCCCAGCATCTTCAGCGCGTGCGCGTTCATTTTTAAATAACGCAGGTCGGTGTCTTTAACATAGATGGCCAAGGGTGCCGTGTCGGTGAACAGATTGAGGCGTAGCCGGGCTTCCTTGAGGCGGCGGCTGTCTGCGCGCAGCAATTGATTGGCATCGACTAGCCGCACCAAACCTTCGATCACTTCGTGAATTTCTGGGCCCATCACCGCGACGTTGTCGGCAAAACTGGCGCGCATTTTGACTAGCGCTTCGTCGACGCCCTTGGTGGCGACAATAAGGTTCAAGTCTTCTAATTGATGAAGGTCGTCGAGTTGATTGGTGATCAGAGGGATACCAATACTTTGGGCGTGGTCACGGGCTTCTGAAACGAGGTCGGGGCTGAGGTCGATCACCGCCACGATGTTCAAACGTAAGGAATTCGAGCGGGTCGCCAGACCGGCAAGCATATTCGACAACTCACGTCCTTGGCCTACCAGAGCGATGTTAATCTTGTTCATAATGTTCGCGCAGCTTGTCGCTTTGAGAGATGATGTCGCGGGGGCTAGCGGATCCCATCATCAACTGGGTCAGGCGCATTTCGAATTCGTTCTTCAGTTTCGTCCGTCGGTGTGCGGTGGCTTCGACCACGAGCTTGTGCAGGTCATCAAAATCGTGGGGTTTTAATATGTAGCGGTAGGCCTGCAAGCGCCCGGCCTCCCAGGCAGTGTCGTGCCCACCATGGCCCGTCAACATCAGGACCTCGATGGTCGGCTGCAGCGACTTCAATTGTTCGATGACCTGGATGCCGTCCATATCTGGCATCCGCAAATCAACGATGGCCACGTCAAAGGTCAGCTCGGTGGCGGCCGAAACCGCTTCGGCGCCGCTGACGGCCATGGTCACGTCAATATCTCGCTTGCGCAGGCGATGAGCCAAAAAGACAACCAGGTCTTTTTCGTCGTCGGCGATCAATAGGCGAATAGGCTTGGGTTTTTCCTCGGGCATCAGGACTCTTTCGAACTCGGTGCTAAGCCGGATGGCTGTCTATGATTAATATAGTGAAATGATCTATCGGGACCGGCGAACTGTCAAGAGCGTGGCGAAGCGAAAGTGATACAGGCTTTACGGCGGGGTTGCGGATAATTGAGAATGTGGCTATTATGGGTTAGAATGTGACGCTAGGTGAGGGGTTTTGAGGATAGAACTTATTGGCGGCATTCTTATAACTGCTTGCTATTAATGTGTGTAATTCTTTAGTTGTATTATGGGGCGGTGCCGAATCGGTTCTAAGGCACCTTTAGTGATGAAATATGACTTGCAGAATGTCCTTAACTGCTTTTAAATGACTGCGATACGTATTTGGCAGTAGCGAACACGCTACGCACCGATTATGGCCGGGACCGTGATATCAGGATGACCTTGGGCGAGAGTCATTTTTGATAGGTCTCGGCCTGTCTTTTCAATCAGGTATTTTCACAAACTTTCCATCGACGATGATTGTGCGGTCCGGCTCTCCGGGCGTGACCAGCTTCACGCTGCATACTTTGACCAGCGGTTGGGTCTCGGGAATGAACACGCGATCCAAATGAATCACCGCATCTGGGCTTGAGAAATCTGAGGGCCCCACCGAGCCACCAAAATGATCGCTGCGTCCAAAGGCAATGTGCAGGCCCAATTTTTCATCGAGCAAGATCGACCCCGTCGGTTTCAATCCAAAATCCCCCAACACACCTAGGCCCAGTTCGGCGATGTTCGCGTAGGCGGGTTCCGCTTTCATGTGGGCCGCCTCGCGCTCGCTTTCAGGGCCGCTGGTGAGCACGCCGGTCGCTTTGTTGGCCTCGATTTGATAGATCACCAACTCGTCTTCGATTTGGATGGGCAGGGTGCCTTGCGTGAGACTGGCGTCACCAGGCCGTTCGCCCTCGTAAGGGACAATGTAGGCTTCGCCCGAAGGAAGATTGCCCGCAATGCCATTGGTGGGAAAGAGGCCTCCTGAGGCGTGGCCAGAGTTGTGCCTGAGGTCCAAAACCAGATTGTGCGTTTCGCCCGCGGCTTCAAAGTGGAAATGAGCTGCCGTGGCGGGATCCAACCATTCTTTCAGCTTGTTCACTCGCCGGTTGATTTCGCCGTAGTCCAGGCGCAAAGCAGGGATCATCGAGGGCAGGAAGCCTGGCATGGTGGCGGCGCGAAAATTGGCGCCGCGGGTGGCGACTTTTAGCGGCGCGGTGGTCGAAAGCTCGGTGGGCGCGAGCACCATGCTGTGGTTAGCCCATATTTCGGTGAAAGGCACGGCATCGCCAGTCAGGTCGTCGGCGCTGTGGAAGACCGTGAGGCCATCGCCGAGAACACAGGTTTCCGGCAAGTCGGCGTTGTTGCCGCCGGCGTTGCGGTACCAGGCAAGGGAAAGGCGGTCGAGGTTCAGGCCTTCCATCTCGCCGAGCAGGGCGCGGTACCAGTTGGCGGCCATGGTGCGGCGGCCGTTCCAGTTTTCGTTGTCGGGTAGACGATCATCAGGCAGGTCAACGATGATGACCAAGCCTTTGTCGTCGGCGCCAGGTTGAAATACGCGTTCAATAAGCAGGCGAAGATCTTGGGCGCTGAGAGTTGCAGACATCGGGCTTCTCCTGATGAAATGAGACGGCGGTAGTCGTGGCCGTCGTTATGACCTATCATGGTTGAGTATAAACTTTTAGGCCGCAAAAATTTCGAGTCCGTTGCGCAAGGAGGCGTCCCATGAGCGATGACCGAGAAACCAATCTCGCTCTTTTTATCGATTTTGACAATGTTGCCCTTGGAGCGCGCGATGCGCACCTGCGTTTTGATATTAAGCCGCTGCTCGAACGCTTGTTGGGCAAGGGTAAAGTTATTGTCAAAAAGGCTTACGCCGATTGGCATTACTACCGGGAACATATGGGCCCTTTGCACGAAGCGGCCATCGAATTGATCGAAATCCCCATGCCGCGCATTTCTGGTAAAAACAGTGCTGATATCCGGTTGGTCGTCGATGCGATGGACATGTGTTATGCCAAAGAGCACATCGATACCTTTGTGATCGTATCGGGCGACTCCGATTTCTCGCCACTGGTTTCCAAGCTGCGCGAGAACAACAAGCGCGTGATCGGGATTGGCGTGAAAAACTCTAGCAGCAAGCTGCTGATTGGCAATTGTGACGAGTTTATCTTTTACGACGATCTGTTTCGCCAACCGCAGGGGCGGGTGGGCAGTTCCGTGGTCAATGTGCCCAAGGACAAGCGTGAGCTGTTCGAGTTTTTGGTAAAGACGGTGCAAAGCCTGCTGGCCGAAAGTCGAGACAGGTTGTATTCGTCGTTGATCAAAGACACGATGACCCGTACGCAGCCTGCATTTACCGAACGCGCTCACGGATTCAATACGTTTGGTGAGTTGCTAGACGAAGCGAAGCAGCTGGGGTTGTTGGTGGTTGAACGAGACGCCGCGGCCGGTGGCACCTGGGTGGTGCAGGGCTTGGGTCCGGCAGTTGAAAAGGGCAACGTTGAAAATAACGGAGCGGCCAGGCCGCCGAGCCGTCGTCGTCGGCGTGGTAGCCGAGGCGGCAGAAGCAATCAGGCGCAGGCGTCAAACGCGGGATCGGCTGATCCGAAGCCGAAGCCAAGCGAGCAAAAAGTGAGCGCGGTCAAAAGTATCCCCGAGGCTAAGAAGCCTGTAGCAAAGAAACCAACGATCAAAAAGGCACCTGCCAAAAAAGCGGTCACCAAAAAGACCGTGACCAAGAAGACAGTGACCAAAAAAGCCGCGACCAAGAAGGTGGCGACCAAAAAGGTCACTAAGAAGAAGCCTATGGCCAAGAAAGCTCCGGCCAAAAAGCCCACGAAGAAGAAAGTGGCCAAAAAGGCCGTCAAAAAAGGACCTGTAAAGAAATCTTAAAGATGGCTTCATTTTACTCAACCTCGGTCGTTGGTGGTCGATACCCCAATATAAGGATTGAATAATAATGTTAAGACACATTTGAGGCGGTATTCACATGGCGAATGAGACACTGAAAGTCGAAGATGTGCTGGACCTCGTCGAGGCCATGGGATACATGGATGGCGATGCCGAATTGTTGCAGGAGATCGTTGAAATCTTCCTGGAAACAGCGGGCGAACAGCTGGCTTCTATCGGTGAAGGCATCAGCAGCGACGATATCGAAAAAGTCGCGATCCAATCTCATGCGATGAAGGGCGGCGCTTCAAATTTCTGTGCTCGCAGGTTCGTGGCCTCGGCAGCTCGATTGGAAGAGTTGACCCGCAAAGGCACTCTGGATGGTGCGGAAGAATTATTGCAGCAAATGCGGGATGACCATGAAGAGATTGTCATGGTGTCGGGCAAGATCGACTGGGCTGGCTTGGCCGAATAAACTAAGGCCGAATTTCCAACTGCAATCCTCTTAAGAGATACCTCAAAACCTGATCATTCATATTTCGGTAATGAGTGTGGCCTTTCTTGCGAAAGAAGGCGCTCAACTCATGGTTGCTGAGATTGAAATCCGCCAGCGCCAAGATCATGATCATATCCTGCCCCTGCAAATTCAACGCGATCTTTAATTTCCTGGCAATGATGTTGTTGTTGAGCCGCTTCTCGGGCACCGGCTGAGCACCTGGTTTTTTGCCTCGACGCTCGTTGATTAATCCGTTGAGAAAAGAGGCCAATTCTGGGTCACGCATTTCTACGTGATCGGGATTTTCTTCGCCGGTGAGCCAGTGCGCGACTTGAGTTTGGGGCACCTCGAGATCGGCGGCAGCGAAGATCGTTACCAGCTCGGCGTCGCTGTAGTTGAACATATAGCGCAGGCGGGTGAAGACGTCGTTGTTGGTCATGAACTGGTCCTGAACTTTCGGATACTGATGAAGTCGATACGGTTGCTTGGAAAATAGCTCTTTTTGCCCAAAAACCACAATGGTCGGTGATAATTTTGAATCGGTCCTCGCCAAATTGACCACGTTCTCCAAATGCGGTACGATTACTAGGTGTATTCTCTAATACACTTTTTGAATTTATTAGGGGCCCTTCTTGAATACTCGACGATCGGCAAGATGGCTTTGATTAAATAACTGCCACCTGGGTGGCAATGGTGAGCATAAAAAGAACGCGGTGAAGCCAATGGCCTCACCGCGTTCTTTTGTTTGAATAACCTTGTTATTCCGGTTGATCAATCTCCAATTCTTCGCTCTCAATATCCGCCGTCGTGAAGGCGGCGACCTCCATGTCGCTCGGCGCCTCCACGGCGGGCATACGAGCCCCGGCGTCGAAGTTTTCGGCCACGATCACCAGGTCGATGGCGACCAATTCGCTGGACTCTGTCAGTTCCGAAACCCGAGCCAGGCTCTCGTCAGCTTTGGCGTAGTTTTCGTCAGCGCTCAAGGCCATCTCGAAAGCGATCGCTGCGGCGGTGTAGTGCCCATTGCGCTCCAAAGCCACGCCGAGGTTGTTTTGGATGCAGGCGATCTGCGAGTCCAGTTGAGCGGCTTTAGCTAAGGGTGCCACGGCCTCTTCATAGCGACCTTGTTCGATGCGAATCAGACCCAAGTTGTTCAAGGCCCAGGTGTCGTCGTTTTTGATTTGCAGCAAGTTCAGGTAGCCGATGGCGGCTTCTTCGAGCTCGCCTTTGCTATGGCTGATCCGGCTGTACATCCGGTTGGCATCGATGTTCTCGGGGGACACTGCCAAAGCCAGGGCCACCTGAGCGCGGGCTTCGTCTGGACGATCCAGAGCCAGCAATACGCGGCTGGAGTTGATCAGGCTTTTGACGTGGTCGGGCTTGATCTCCAAGGCTGCAGCGAAGGCGTCTTCAGCGGCATCCAGTTCGCCGGCTTTCCATTGGCTCAAGCCGAGCATGTAGAAGCCCCAGGCGTTTTCTGCGTGTTCGGTTGTGTAGGCCGAGAACATGTCAGCAGCTTCGGTGTAGTTGCCGTCGAAGTAGGTTTGTTCGGCCTGGATGTAGGTCACGATGCGCGGGGGCTGGGCCGCCAGCGTCTCTTCGACCACGACTTCAGTTGTGGCCACTTCTTCAAATTCTGGCGCCGTCACAACGGTTGTTTCAACGGGCGATTCATTGGTCTGGTCTTCGGCCACTTGGGCGACTTCTACGAGTTCATTCGGTCCGCCATCTTTGGCCATACGGGTGCCGATAAATACGGTGAGGGCCAAGACGAGGACAAAGAGGACTCCGGCTTCGGCGAATTTCAATTTGCGCTCTTCTTTGGTCGAGGGGATAGGCTTTCTCATGACTTGCTCCTTCATTCGTGAATCAGTTGAGGACGATTTCACGGGGATAATCGCAAGGGCAGGGCCATGATCTGGCATAAGATTAAG
>JBLIOK010000123.1:0-7475 GCA_047639735.1 Candidatus Krumholzibacteriia bacterium
CATCGTCAGGGGAGAGGAATGGATGCGCTTCGCCATCACCTTTTATCTGAGTCACTTCGTACAGTGGTTCCCACTTGTTGCGTTCTGTCAGATAGGTGTCGTCTAACTTTTTACCATTCCACTGCTTCTCCAGTGGAAACATAATGCCGTTGGAGAGATTGCCGTTGTGCGCAATCGCCAAAATCTCGCCATTGGTTTTCTCTTCGTAATTGCGGAGGTACTTCCACAGGTCTCGCGGATCAGGGCTACCGACGGGAGCCTGAGTTGTGTAAGGGACAACTTGTCGAGCACGGGTAGGACCATCTCGCATGATGACCACGCGATGCATGTTGTTTCCCTTGATCAATGATGTCCATTCAAAGCCAATCAAAGCCGTGAATTGACCGGGTGTATTGGCCGCTTCGGCATCGTCGATCACTTTTTCCCAAAGATTTTTATACAGCTTTGAGCCCGGGGAGTAGAGCGCAAACATATCCGGATCCATTTCGCCTTGCGAAAATGTCTTGATCAGGTCGAGGGCGGCCTCTACAGATGCGTCTCCGCCTTTGCTGAGCCCAGCACTCCAGCGAGCAGCTTGCTCATAAGCCAACAGTTGAGGTTTGCCCGCTGCAATATCTGTAACCATACCCATACCATCGGAGTGATCGGCAACGACAAGCCAATCCAGAGGCCGGGCTAAGCGAACAGTCTGACCCGTTGAAGCGGTAACTTGTTCGCCTCGGGCGAAGAGGTAGGCCTCGCGTGGCGAGAGACGGTTGCCAAACAGGGCCGCGTCCATGGAGAGTGCCGTGTGCAAATGCGAATCACCCCACAATGGCCGTTCGGGGAATGCACGCTCAGCGTAAGGGGAATAAGCTGAACCTGAATAGGCATTTGAAAGGACTTCCTCATCGGCCCCACTTAAATCCTGACTCATGCTGGGAGTTGTCGCGAGGAGGAGGATAAAGAAGGCTATTAAATACGCAGGTAATCTCAACATTTAATTCTCCTTGGAAACATCTGATTACATATCTCGCTAGTCAATAATACTTCAGTTTTACAATTGGTCAAGTGCCTGCTCAAGCTGTTGCCACCTTTGTTCTAAGCTGCCAGTATAGCCAAGTGAAAGCCTCACCAAGCCTGGCGATATGCCCACCTTTTTCAGAACTTCAGTCGGCATTTCGCTCGACGTCGAACTGCCCGGGCATGACATCAGCGTATCGAAGTAGCCCAAGCTGACCGCCATATAGCCAAAGTTTTGTTCGTTCTGCAGCGTCTCCATGAACTGATGAGCGCGCTCAGTAGTTGCCAAGTCCAAGCACATAATCGCTCCCGCGCCGTAGCCCTGATTGCCCATCGTCGCCAATAATTCATGATCCGCGTGAGACGGCAGTCCTGGGTAGGTGACCTTGATTCCGCGTTCATCCAATCTTTGGGCGATCTTTAGAGCACGCCGTCCATGTTCCTTCATGCGGATTCCCAAGTGGGGCAATCTCAAGTCTAAGCTGAAGGCCATGCGAGGATCCATTGTTGGTCCGAGCAACATCAGTGATCCAAAATGCAGATCCATGAGGCTGGTGATAAATTCGGTTTTGCCACAGATCGCGCCGGCAATGACGTCAGATGATCCACTGATGTATTTGGTCATGCTGTGGATGACCACATCGGCTCCAAGCTGGATTGGCGATACCATCATGGGAGCAAATGTGTTGTCGACGACGAGTTTGATGTTATTCGCTTTGGCGATCTCGGACAAAGCCGGCAGGTTGGCGATGCGTAGGGTGGGATTTGAAATGGTTTCGACGTAGATCATGGTGGTGCGTTCATTGATCGCGTCGGCAACAGCATTCAGATCGGTGACGTCGACAAAAGTTGTGGTGACGCCAGTTTTCTGAGGCAAGTAGTCGTGAAACAGTGCAAAGGTGCCACCGTAAATCGTATTGCCCGATACAATATGGTCGCCGGTGTTGCAGATTTGCATGGCGACCGAAGAGACGGCCCCCATGCCGCTAGCGCAACAATAGCCGGCTTCAGCACCTTCGAGTGCGGCGATTTGCTTGCCCAAATGGTAGACCGTTGGGTTAAAGTGGCGACCATAGAGATAGCAGCCACCTTGTTCGGGCCCGCGATGTCCCTGAAATATCTCAGGCATGGTGTCGGCGGCTAGAACTGTAAAAGTGGAGCTCGTTTCGATAGATAGGTTAACGCCACCGTGTTCGCCAAATTCGTGTTTTGATTTGGCCAAAGATTCAATCGGGTCAAAACGCGACATAGCTGGTAACTCCTGTCGAGGGTGAACAAAAATCTAGAATAGTGTATAGATGAACGGAGCGGCGACCTGTCCGGTGGCGATCAACAATCCCACCACCAGCAATATGGCCACGATAGGTATCAACCACCAAGCTTTGTTGTGCCAGGCGAAAATCCAGAACTCTTGGAGCAGTTTACCGAGATGACCCAGTTTTCCCAACTTCTACCTCCGAATCTGTGTCGCGAATTTTAGTCGAGCGGGAATTCGTCTTGCCACGCTTCAGCTTGATCCATCATTTTGGGCTGCTGGTCCTTTTTCAATAATATATTGCCGAGGGCCAGGATGTCCATTTCAGTGCGCATGAAACACCGGTAGGCATCTTCGGGAGTGCAAATGATCGGTTCGCCGCGCACGTTGAAACTTGTGTTGATGACGATGCCAAATCCCGTCAAATCTTCAAAAGCTTTGATGATGCCGTGATACCGTGGATTGGTTTTGGCTGAGACGGACTGGATCCGCGCCGAATAGTCCACATGCGTGATGGCGGGGATGTCACTGCGAGCTTGATTCACCCGGTCGTAAAGTTTTTGTTCGGCGGCTTCTTGAGAAGGCGCGATGCAACGTTCTTCGCGCACTTGCGCCACCAGTAGCATATAGGGCGACGGCGTATCGATCTCAAAGTAGTCACCAATGCGTTCTTCTAGGCATGTTGGCGCAAAGGGTCGAAATGATTCGCGGTACTTGATCTTCAAGTTCAAAACCGATTGCATCTTTGGCGAACGCGGATCGCCAATGATTGAGCGATTGCCGAGTGCCCGGGGGCCAAATTCCATGCGCCCTTGGCACAGTCCGACAACCTTTTGATCGGCAATGGCCTGGGCAACACTCTTTTCAAGATCGTGGTCATTCAAGCGTTGGTAAGGGAAGCCACAGTGATCGAGCCATTCCGCGATATCATTGTCGCTGAAACGAGGGCCGAGATAGGACCCTTTCATATGGTCGTTCACGCCATCAGCATGACGCGGTTTGTTTTCCAGTTGGTACCAGGCAAAAAGTGCGGCGCCCAGGGCTCCGCCCGCGTCGCCGGCTGCCGGTTGAATCCAGATATTTTCAAAGATACCTGATCTCAGCAACTTTCCGTTTGCGACGCAATTGAGCGCGACACCTCCGGCAAGACACAGGTTTGATTCGCCCGTCAAAAGCCGAGCGTGTCCAGCCATCTTCAGCACGACTTCTTCGGTCACTACTTGCACTGAGCGGGCAAGATCCATCTCTCGCTGGCTCAATTCGGATTCGGGCTGACGGGCAGGTCCGCCAAAAAGGTCGGCGAATTTGTCGTTGGTCATTTTGAGACTGTCGATGAAACCAAAATATTCCATATTCAACTGGAAGCTGCCGTCAGCGCGAATGTTTATCAAATGTTCGCGGATTTTGTCGGCGTAAACCGGCTCGCCGTAGGGGGCGAGGCCCATCAGTTTGTATTCGCCCGAGTTGACCTTAAAGCCGGTGAAAAAAGTCATCGCTGAATAAAGCAGGCCCAAGCTGTGGGGGAAATGCGTTTCCTCGAGCATTTTGATGGAATTGCCCGTGCCATGAGAGAGGCTGCTCGTCGCCCATTCACCGACACCGTCCAAAGTGAGGATAGCTGCGCTTTGAAACGGACTTGGGAAAAAGGCGCTGGCGGCGTGAGCCTCGTGATGCTCGGTGAATAAAATTTGTTTCGGCTTTCCAACGCCAGCCTTGGTCAAACAGGTTTCAATTTCGTAGGGCACCCATAGCTTTTCGCGCATCCAAACGGGCATCGCCATCAAAAAGGCAGGCAGTCCTTTAGGCGCTACTGCAAAATGGGTTTTTAAAATCCGACTGAATTTCGTCAATGGCTTATCGTAAAACACAACGCGGTCAATTTCACCTTCGCTAATATTGCCCTCGGCCAAACAATATTCAATTGCCCGACTGGGAAAGGCGGCGTCTTGTTTTTTGCGGGTAAAGCGTTCTTCTTGTGCCGCAGCCACAATGTGTCCGTCACTGATCAGACATGCCGCAGAGTCGTGATAGAGAGCCGAAATACCAATGATATTCACGAGTGATCTCCGCCCTCGATAGGCAAGCTCTCGCCAACGGGCCGTAAGTTGCCGCGGGCTACTTTGTCTTCGATCATGAACTGGCGTTGGTAAGAGTCAGCAGTGGGCTCCTCGCCGCGCTCAATCCAGCAAGTGTGGTTTATGTCGCGGGGTGAACGGTGCATGGGGTCGCGCTTTTGAAGGCGCAGAATAATGGCGCCTGGCAAGAAGACTAAAAAATAGAGGGGCGTTAATAAGAGGTAACCCAGAATGCGGCCTACAAAATGTCCTAGCCTTTGGCCAAAGCCATGAACAATGCGGTAGGTAGTTGGCATTGTTAGCCCCAAAAACAGGACTACAATGGCCAAACCCCAAACGATCAAACCGGCTGTATCGTGACCCCACCAAAACTTAATGGCAGCTCCGGCTGCGCCCATGACAGTAGCCTGGAGCACGGCTTGGCGGCGCAAGTGAGTTGGTTTGTGATCTGGCTTGTCCCGCCAATTCCAGACGGCTGACTGCACGGTGCGTTCCACAGGGTCTCCTGAAAATCGATTAGAGTTGTAAAGTTGCCATGCCCATTGATCTAGGCCGCGTTTAACAGGTCCGCCAATTGTCGCGCTTCTTGGGCAGGAATGAATATGTCGTCAGCCGATTCCCAAGCATTCAAAGCGTGATCCAGATGTTTGCGCGCCGAGGTCACGCCCATTGAAAACGAAAAACAACAAGAGTGCAACGGCGACAAAATTGGCCGAGACCGTCATCCGGCTTTCCAAAAAGGCGAAAAATTGCAGCACGCCCCAACTGCCTACTATATAAGCGCTGGCTATCTGAGGAACGCGGCGTTCCCGCAATTCGCGGATGAGGTCCATCGTGGCGGCTCCAGAGCAAGAGAAAGGGGCGAAGGTAAAAACCTTGCCCCATTATAAGCGATGAAGTCTAAACCGTTAACAACAAACAAGGTGAAAAACCGTTTGTCAGTCCATTTCGTGGACCCAAGCGGCGTGTTTGGGCGCTTTTTTTGTGCGATTCCACTCTTCGAGCATCAACGGCGCCACTTTATGGAGTTCTTTCAATTGCTCCTCTGTGCGCGTATTGGCAACCAACTCAAGCCGGTGGCCGTTGGGATCAAAGAAGTAAATCGATTTGAAGATACCATGATTAGTGGGGCCCAAGACATCGATGCCCTCGGCTTCAATCTTCTCTTTGGCAGCCAACAGGGCAGCCATGTCTTTCAATTCGAAGGCAATGTGTTGCACCCATTCAGGGGTGTTTTCGTCGCGTCCCATTTGCGGCGAATTGGGCAGTTCAAAAAATGCCAAAACGTTGCCATTACCAGCATCCAAAAACAAATGCATGTAGGGATCGGGCGCTTTTGTCGACGGCACATTGTCTTCGGCAATCGCCAAGACAAAATCCATGTCGAGCACCCGTTGGTAAAAGTCGACCGTCTCTTTGGCGTCATTACACCGATAAGCGACATGGTGGATGCGTTGCAATTCAATAGGCATGATGAACTCCTAAGCTTCGTTGGTTTCGATCACGCCGCGATTGATTTGGTCACGTTCTAAGGACTTGAAGAGGGCTTCGAAATTTCCTTCGCCAAACCCTTCATCACCTTTGCGCTGAATGAACTCGAAAAAGATCGGCCCGACCAATTTTTCAGAGAAGATTTGCAGCAACAAACGCGCGTGTCCGCCTTCACTGCTGCCATCGAGCAAGATACCGCGGCTTTGCAGCTCTTTGGTTGGTTCGCCATGATCAGGCAGGCGTTCGCCGAGCATCTCATAGTAGGACTCGGGTGGGGCAGAGAGGAAGGGGACGCCCAGTTTTTTCAGGTTTTCCCAACATTGAAGCAGGTCGTCGCAAATGAAGGCAACGTGTTGAATGCCTTCGCCTTTGTATTCGCGCAGATATTCTTCTATCTGGCCAACTTTTTCGCCTTTTTCTTCATTGAGAGGTATGCGAATCCTGCCATCGGGGGAGGTGAGGGCTCGCGACAACAGCCCCGTGTATTCGCCCTTGATGTCGAAGAAACGGATCTCGCGGAAGTTGAAAAGATCTTCATAGAACGCCGCCCAGTAATCCATTCTGCCTTTGTAAACATTGTGGGTCAAATGGTCGATCAGATTAAAGCCAGCGCCAACCGGATGAATATCCACGCCGTCGAGGTACTTAAAATCAACGTCGTAAATTGATTTGCCTTCGTCAAATCGGTCGATCAAATAGAGGGCAGATCCGCCAATGCCGCGGATAGCAGGAATGCGCAATTCCATCATACCCGTTTCTGTGTTCATCGGGGTTGCGCCTTTGGCCAAGGCCAGTTCGTAGGCTTTTGCAGCGTCGGTTACTCGGAAGGCCATGCCGCAAGCGCTGGGACCATGCTCGGCCGTGAAATATTCCGCATGGCAATTCTTTTCGTAGTTGATGAGCATATTGATGCCGCCTTGGCGCCACAAGTCGACATCCTTAGAGCGGTGGGTGGCAATATGGGTCATGCCCAACGATTGGAAAACGGGCTCAAGCACCCCGCGTTCTGCAGCAGCAAATTCGACAAATTCAAAGCCCTGCAGGCCCATGGGATTTTCAAACAAGTCAGCCATCGTCGGGATCCTTACGCCAAAGAGGAAGTTCGTTCCAACACACCATAATCTGATCTTCATGGATACACATTAGTTGTTATTGCGTCAAGTTGTAATAACAACTATCATGCCGAAATGAAGGAAAACAAAGACAGACCAGATGGTGTGGTGGAGTTAGCGCGGTTCTGGCCCTACCAGTTGACCGTCTTGGCTGACCGCATTGCCCGGCGCACCAGCCGCATCGTGCGCGACGAAGGGGGCATCAATTTGTCCCAATGGCGAGTTCTGGCAGCGATTGCCGAAGAACCTGGTCGAACATCCGCCGATGTTGAGCAGGTCACGCCCATGGACAAGGGGATGGTCAGCCGTTCGATCAAGGGGCTCTTGAATTTGGGGTTGGTTTGGCGCGAAGCGTCGCAGGATGATGGGCGGATCAGTCACTTGCAGTTGACCTCAGATGGCCGTTCACTCTATCGCAAATTGATGCCAAGAGTGGCCGAAGTCCTCGCGTGGGCCGAGACCTCGATGAGCTCAGCAGAGCTGTCCATACTCTCGGAAAACTTACGACGCTTGATGTCTGTGATACCTCGGTAGTAAGAT
>JBLIOK010000124.1:0-7468 GCA_047639735.1 Candidatus Krumholzibacteriia bacterium
GCTGAAGTGACGACGGCGAAGGAAGAGTTGATGACTGACACTTTCGGTATGATCCGGAATATGGATGCCTACACCTTCCAGGCACTCGACCCCAAAGAGGTTGAGGGCAAGATGTGTAATCCTGTTTACGCAACAGGTGTTGGTGATGACTATCGGCTCTTGTTTTTGGATGCGACGACTAACCAGGTCGTCATGGTGCAACAGCCAGGGCTGAATCCAGCCTCGGGCGCACCGGTAACCCAAAAAGTCTACATCGATGAATATCAAGAGATGAGCGGCTTCGTGCAGCCGAAACTGATTCGCATCACCTATGATGACGAACCTTTCGGCAAAGGTACGGTCGAAGCTTTTGCTGCGAACCCTAAGATAGATGCGGCGATGTTTGAGAAGTAGATTGCACGAGGACGATTGCTAGTAGCAATTCTTACAAGAGATATGGGCGGTGTTCTTTGGAGTTACCGCCCATTCTTTTTGTCAGTGAATAGGGGTGGGGTTGACCCTGATATTTGCTGATGATATGCTGACGGCAGGACTTATACATAGCTGCTTCATGGTCTACCCAAAGATAAGTTTTGAAGTGTGGAGCTTCGCCGATCTTCAGGGTGTGTCGCCGGTGAAGCAGCTATGTTTTTATATGATATCACATAAACCCTCATTAAAACCAGAAAAAATGTGCGTTTAATGACAAACCTGTCACAATGAGGTGTTTTATGAAGTGTCCCGGACACGGAGGTTGCGGGTAAATTGGCTACAAGGCGAATAAAAGGCATTCTGCCGGGTAATTGCGTCACTAAAGATGGCGTGCAACATGGGCGCGATCTGGCCGTACTATTCATCATTCAGCGCTTGATGGCGTCAATCTCATTGCGGAGGCACGGACATGTTTCTCGAATTTATCATATTTTTGGCACTGATAATGGTCGCCCTCAGCGTCGGTATGGTGCTGTTGAAAACGGTTTTTGCGTTGGTCTTGTTGCCCATCAAGCTGGCCTTTTTCCTGACCAAGGGTCTCTTGGGGCTCGTGATTTTGGTGCCGCTTCTGCTCGTGGTTGGCTCGGTATTTTTGGCACTCTTTCCCTTTGGCTTAGTGCTGCTCTTTCTGCCGCTGGTGATCATTGGCGGAATTGCCGCCAAATTTGTTGGCATCTGAGTCGCCGTCTATTTCTAGGCCTCGTTTCTTTAACCCTTGGTTCCGTTATGGTGCCGGGGGTTTCTTTTGCCCAGTTTGAAAATGTGGAGATGGACGCGCGGACAACTCCGTGGTCGAGCTTGGCCCGGATGGCGTTGGAGGGGGGGATGTTTCCGCCGGCCTACCGTCCCGTCACTGCTCACGAGTTGGCGGCAATGTTGGATCGCGTCCACAGTGAGGCGATGTCTGGCGACGCGCTCGCGTTTGCCGATGACCCCGAATTCTCACGGCTGCTTTGGCTCAGGGACCGCTACACCAAGGGCGGGGGCGGTTGGGCTCATCACGGATGTGATTGCAAGGTGCATCCGCCTCACTTTAAATTGTCGGGCCGAATCGTCGGGGGCTATTCGGGTTTGCCGAACACGGTGCCCGAAGAAGGCGGCCTTGGCTTCTTCGCAGGCACCAACGTCTATTTTGAACCTGAATTGACATTCACCATCGGTGATTTTTGGGCAGTAGCCGACTTTAGGATTGGCGGTCGGGTTGGTGAGGGTGGCGTCGACTTTAGTGACCCAGGTTCCCATGATGATCCCTTGGCTTGGGCTGATTGGGTGCGCCCGACTGGTCGTGCTGACGAACGTGATCTGCGGCTCGACGCTGGAGCTTGGCGGGGGCAAGTTACTCGTGCTTTGGTGGGGGCCCAGCTAGGGCGCTGGGCTTTAAGCGCCGGTTGGGATAATCGCCGTACGGGACCTGCCCTGACTGGCGACCTGAATTTAGATTACCGTGGCCGACCTTTTGCTGCGGTGACCGCGCGCCGAACCGAGTCCTTTAAGTGGCGTGGGGTGATGACTCATTTGGCGCCAGATCAGTTGTTGTTGCGCACCGGCCTGCTTTCGAGCCGGCGGGTCGCCTATACCGATGAGTTTGGGCTACAGGTTAAACAAGCGAATCCGTGGTTCATGCAATGGCTAGTGGGCTGGAATGTTACTCCCTGGTTTCGCGCTCATTTTACCCATTCGGTGATGTCAGTTGCACGAGAGGGCGCGCTTTGGCCGGACCTCTTGCAGTTGAACCTGCCGGTGACCGGTTCTACGATTCGCGAGGGTGAAAGCGGTCCCGTTTCTGACCGAATATTTTCGGCGCAATTCGAATTCCGCTGGCGTCAGGCGCCATGGCCAATCCTGCCGTCTAACGCGGGTCGTTTATATTGGAATTATGGGGGCACTGACTTTTTGCCATCGGGTCCAGCAGGGGTTGTGCCTGAGATATCAATTCCCGCGAGCGTGGTCGGGTTTGAGTTGTTGAGCCCGCGCTGGGATCTTGGTTTCGAATACGCAGAATTGCGTCACGATAAAGTTTTGTGGTACACCAATGGCGGATTTAGGGAGGGCTATTCCCATGAGCAAACGTTAATGGGGCACCCGCTCGGTGGTGCAGGGGAATCGCTCATGGGGCTAGTGCGGGTCAGGCCGGCGGCTTGGGCAAGTCAGATTTCATTTAAGGGCCACCACGCGACGTGGGGTATGCGAAATTTTACCCCGGGAACAGGCGAACGCAATGCCTTTTCATTGTCTTGGGGACGCACGCCGCGAGACGCCTCAGAATTGGCTACGTCGCCCTTGCTTTGGGAAATCACGGTTGAATGGAATCGTGAAGAAGCCAATCGAGACGCCTACAAAACGACGGAATCGCCGAACGCACGCGCTTCGCGCGATTGGTGGCGCTTGATATTTAAGGTGGGTATTTAGCCGTTTTGCGGTCGCCGCAATACTTTAGCGGTGTCGCCGACTTTGATCACGCCAGCTTGGATAACGTTCGCATTGATGCCTCTTAAGTCGAGTTCGCGACCGAGCTTGGAATTTACAAACTTTGTCGAAGCCGCACCGTAACGGTTGATAAATTTTTGGCATCCGGTGTGCGGTTGTTCTGTCACTTGAATCACCGTTGAGCCAAGGGCCATCGTCCTTTATTTTGCGTTGGCCTCTCCACACGGTCGAAGAGTCGTCACAGGGTCAAAGATAAGTTACATTTTATTGAAGAAAATAAACGACGGCAACGGTCTATACGGCAGAGAGAGAAAAGAGAACAAATGGAGATCCGCTACATTGTGTTAGGAGTTACAGCGGTTGTTATTGTGGTGATATCAGTTGTTGCCATTGTGATGTCAACCTCTACGGGCACCGATACCTGCGAAACCATTTGGAACAATCTGGAAGACGAAGACAAGCCGCCCAATGAGCCTTCCGAATAGATTAATCCAAAGGGGAACAGCCCGCCGGATTGTGAATATGTTTTTCACTAGGCGGATATTTGGTCAGATGCTTTTTGGGCCGCACGGGGCGTTGGGTGAAATTTCCACCGCAATTGGGGCATACTTTCTTCAGCACACCTTCAACACAACCTCGGCAGAATGTGCATTCAAAAGTGCAGATCATGGCCTCTTGAGAATCAGGGGGTAAAGCTTTGTCACAACACTCGCAATTTTGGCGCAATTCCAACACGGGGCATTCCATTCGTTAGTCATTTGTGGGAAATGATTTGAGGTAGAGGGATTCCACTTTTGTGCGAGCCCAGGGTGTGCGGCGCAGAAACTTCAAGCTCGACATGACGGATGGGTCATGAGTAAAACAGCGGATGTCGATTCGCATGGCCAGTCCAGACCAGCCATATTGGTCATGCAATCGAGTGACAATATGTTTGAGGGTTAGCCCGTGTAGCGGATTATTGGATTGCTGTTCACTCATGCCTTGATAGTCCTGCTTTTCATAACGTTTTCCTCTATGGACTAAAGTTTAGCAACGCGAAAAACCGTCAATATGCAGTGTCGAAAGCGGCGAATTTTGCGGTCTTCTGCCGCCCAGTCCTCGGTGCTGAGCATTGAATTTCTGAACAGCGGTACCAGAAAGGTCGAGGATGCCGCTTGGCGAGCGACAGAAGCCTCGCCAGCCCATGCATAGCCGATGACTTTCGCATCGAGAATGACCCGCAAATTGGTGTCGTCCTGAGTGCCTGCGTCGCCGCCAGTATCGGGTACTTGGGAGTCGCGAATGTATGACACGGTAATGGCGTAAAGGCCATCTTTTTCCACGACGAAAGTTTTGCCGTCCCAATTCTTGGGCCCATTTGTCGGAGTGCCAAAATCCAGCTGGCATGGGGCGCCGGTGCTGGTATGGAGTGCGATCTGAGCGGTGAAGGCAGTCTTTTGGCTCATGTAATACTCCAGCTATATGTGCGAATTGATCGACTTTAGAGAGGATAGCATATCTACCAAATCGTTCCTAGTGCCGTCGAATACAGGTTACACGGTTAAGAACATCTTCAAGCCAGCGATTAACAAAACAGTGGCCAGCAGTCGTTTGATCGTCTTGTTGCCAAATCTTTTGCTGCCGTATTCGGCTCCGATAAATCCTCCCACAATGGCGGCCAAAGCCCAGAGGGGCCAGGTGTTGGTGATCGCTAAAACATGTGATGAGGCAAAGCCCGAAAGCCCGGCCATCGAGTTTACGAAGATAAAGAGGGCAGCGACTCCAGAGACGTTCTTGGGCTCTTCCCAGCGCAGGAAGATCAACAGCGGACTGAGAAAGATCCCGCCGCCAACACCTACCAATCCAGACAGAAAGCCGAGCACCGCACCAATCAAGAGCACAATCATTCGGTCAGGTTTGTTGAGAGCCTGATCTTTGAATGAATTGTCTTTTGTAAATCTGATTGCGGCATAGATCAATACCAGGCCGAGAACGGGCTTGTAGTAAGTACTCGGCAAGGTCATAACACCACCGAGATAGGCCATCGGGATGGAAGTGACGACCAGTGGCCACAGAAGTGACCAAGAAAATCGGCCAGCCCGAGCGAACTTGTAGGCTCCGATCGCCGAAACCAGAATGTTGAGCGAAAGGGCAGCTGGCTTCATTTCGAAGGGAGCCATACCGAGGAAAGCCATGGCAGCCAAGTAGCCGGAAGCGCCACCGTGACCGACTGACGCGTAAAGGCAAGCCGCAACCAAGATTAGTATTGGCAGCAATACCGTAGTCAGGCCTATCCCTTCGTCAAGCATGACTCACCAGCTCCTCAATATTTTGCCGCGCTCCGTAATATCCCTGATTCGCTCAGGGGAATAATCGAATTGTCTGCAGCACCAGGGGCGTGTATATTTTGACACCTCCGCGAACGGGTTCAAATTGAGTGCGATCTGGCGAAATGTCAAAAGGATTGGTAAATGTCCCTTTTTAGGCTGTTGTTGAGGGTTGTGGTTGTTGCCGTTTTGACCGTTGGCGCGGCTTGGTCGGCTGAACCGGCGGAGTTGACGGGGGCGCGTGAAATTTCCGTAGGTATGTATCTGGTGAACATCAGCAACTTGGATGAAAACACCAATACGTTCACCGTTGAGTTGGACGTCTTTTTGTCGTTGAACTATCCCGAATTGGCCTTCGATCCGCAAGAAGAAGGCCGTGATGTGCGAGTCTATACCGGTAAAGCCGCTGAAGAACTGCGGTCTGAGATCTGGTCTGCGCAGATTTTTCCCGCCAACACGGTGGGGCAGCTAAATATGGGTGGCATGAAGATCGTCGTGGCAGCTGATGGCCATGTGCAGATGACTGTTAGAGTCGACGGTTCCCTACGGGCTCGGCTGGACTATCGCGAGTTTCCTTTCGATTCGCAACGTTTGCCCATCGAGATTGAAAGTTTTCCCTGGAATCGTGATGAAGTTACGTTGCGGGCTTTGCCTGAACATACTGGCTTCAATCGTCAGCATTCGTTAGCTGAATGGGAGATTGCAGAGATCGCCATCAGCGACTACGAATCAACGCGTATGCGCGATGAGGTGCCCTTCTCGACTCTTAGTTTTGACGTGGTTATCGAACGAAATTCTGGTTTCTATTTGCTGAAGATATTTTTGACGATTGTCATTATTGTCGCGCTTACCTGGGTCGTTTTTTGGATGTCAGGCGAAGGGCTCGGGCGCCGAGCGGGGGTTTCTAGCAGTGGGATTCTTACGGTCATTGCCTATCAGTTTGTCACCTCGGCCTCTTTGCCGAAAGTCAGTTATCTTACCGTAGCTGATAAAGTTATGATTCTTTCAATTATGACGATTGCTGCGACTATGCTGGAAAGTATCGTTGTCGACCGTTGGACTCACACGGAGCCGGAACGAAAGCTGAAGGTTGATCGCATTTGCCGGGTGGCCTTTCCGGTAGTCTACCTTTCACTGCTAGCGATATTGGGCATTCGCCACTGACCTGACCACAAATGAAGAAGGTACCATAATGATTTCGACTCATTCAAATCGCACCATTTTGGCAGTGGCATTGCTGATAGGAATGCTTTGCTTAACCGCATGTTCAACAACATTGCCAGTGCCCAAAATGCCTGAACCGGCGCCACCGATGATTGAGGTGGAAGGCCTTTCGCTGCCGGCCATCGATTTTGTCAATTTAATCACTGACATTCCTGGCGATCGGGTTATCGGATACCACTACGAAGGTCCGCAATACACGCGTATGCACGATTACCGGTGGGATGAAAATTACGCCAATGAAACCAAGGTGCTCAATGACTACGCTGATGAGATCTTAGCTGAAGCAGGATACCTGGCTGGCGTTGGGGGAGAAGACGCGACTTCGATGGTAGGTACCATCCAACATCTTCGGTACAATTCGTACGAGCGGAAAGTCAGCTTTGATCAGGCGGAATGCACCGTGGTGTGGGAGCTTTTTCGACCCGGCGAAACGGTGGCATTTTTTACGGATTCAACCGACGGCGCTGCTCGGGTAGAGGCCCGAGCAGCCGGTGCTATTCGCGATGCGTTTGAACTCGCCTTGCGACAGCTGTTGGCTAAGCCTGAATTCGTAGAAGCCACCAGCGCAAAATAGTCGGGGCGGAAATTCGTGAGCCCTTATCGGCGCCGACCACCGCCACCGCCACGACGCTGGCCGCTTTGTTGACGTTGAGATTGCTGCTGTCGCTCGTTGCCGCGGCTGCGGTTTTGCCGATCGCGATTGAGCTGCTGATTGTCTTTGCTTCGGTCGCGACTACGATCAGCTTGTTGATTATTGTTGCTGCGATCTCGATCAGATTTTTGAGCCTGGTCGCGATTGCCCTCTTTAGAGCGGTCTGCGCTTTTGTCCCGTTGCCCACTGGTGCCCCGATCGCTCTCGCGGCTCTTGTCGTCACGACTTCCAGACCACTTGTCGCCATCACGTTTTTCCCAACTGCCTTCGCGATCACGATACACGTCGCCTTTTTTGTCGGAGTAGACGTCATTGCGGCCGCCGGTTTGGCTGGGCCTTTTGCCAGTCGAGGCTCGCGCATCGCCGGTGCGTTTGACGCCATTCGATC
>JBLIOK010000125.1:0-7397 GCA_047639735.1 Candidatus Krumholzibacteriia bacterium
GCAAACGCAGCACTTGCCCTCCAAGTAAAGTGTAACTTGGCATGCCGTAACCGGTTGGGAACCAATTTTCGACCGTAGCAAACTTCGTGTAGGGATAAGGCCCCAACATTTTTTCATACATGTCTAAATAGACCCGCGTGCGTTCCATGTAGATCGCCCGCAGTCGCGGATCGTCATCCATGAAGAATGTCATGCTCACTAATCCATCGCGGATCTCTTCTTCGTGAACCACAAAACGATTGGCCACCAAATTCAGGCCATCGCTCGGATGGGTCGCCAGCCAAGTGGTGCGTAAACCCGACTCCGTAGTCTGGTGCGATGTGCGTTCGCCTTGAGTAACGGCTTCAAACCCCGGTGGCGTATCAATAGTCAACTCGTGAGTCGCCAGAAGGCCAGGTGCCGAGACCAGCCAGCCCGCGTTTGCCGACAGATAGACGCCTTCCTCACTTATCGTGGCGCTGATCTCGCCACCGACATTCTCGCGAGAGAACTCCGCATCCTCTACTGATTCGAGAAACACGCCTTGGTAGGTCAATTCCAGATAGCCACCATTGGAAAGGCCCATGCGCGAAACGATGAGTCGCTGATAGGGTCCGTCTTCATCTTCCATCAACTGAATAACGGACTTGATGTCTGGTTTCGTGTTGTCCAAGCCGAGCAAACGCGTGACTTCGAATCCCACTCCTAGACGCAGCTCTTCAAGTCCCTTTGGCACATTGATTTCGTCAACAATGATCACCTGGTTTTTTTCGAGATCAATCTGCACCCACGCTCGATGCGAGATCACTTCGTTGCTCTGCCCGAAAGCTGTCGCCACCGACGCCAAGACAAAGGCGACCGCAATCAGCTGTAAGATTTTTTGTGGAACAACTGACATCGCGACGGCTCCTCATACTTGGCAAGGCCTTGGTCCGTTAGAGAGGATAAAATAGACGGAACCTGCGCTACAAAGCAAGATATACCCTTTGAGATTCGTTTGCCAAACGCAGCGGTTCGGGCTTATGGTATAACCCAGAATCGCCGCACAATTCACCAGTGGAAGAAGATCACTGCGATGAGCGCCAGCCAAGACCCTGATCCTTTTTCAGGTGCCCAATTTTTGTCCCGGCTCAAAAGCCGTGATCAGGACACGTTGCGCCAATTGGTCAACAAGTACCTGCCGCAGATATATCGAGCCGCCAAGGGTGCAGGGCTCAACGCTCAAAATGCCGAAGACGTCACCCAAGACGTATTTGTGACGTTTCTAGAGAAAATTGACGACTTTGGCGGCCGGTCTCACGTCCGCACGTGGCTATTTGGCATCCTGTATCACAAGACCTCCGAGATGAGGCGCGTGGCCCAGAAAGAGGGCTTCACGTCAGATATCGACTCGGTCATGGAAAATAAGTTCCAACCCAATGGCAAGTGGGTCAAACCACCCCGAGAATCCGACGAATCGGCATATGAAGGTGAAATTCGGCGTCATTTAGCCGAATGCCTGGAAGGCGTCGTCCATGAACAACGGATGGCATTTATTTTGCGAGAGGTCGAAGATCTAGCGACAGACGAAATATGTCGTATCCTAGATGTTACCCGCAACCATTTGGGTGTCCTGCTTTACCGCGGTCGCAACCAGTTGCGGGAATGCTTAGAAAATCGCAACGTGAATAGCGCATAATCCTGTTGCCAAATTCAGGAATGCATTTGAGTTCAGGAATGCATTTGAAAGAGTCAGCTTATGATGAATTGTAGTGAAATATCGGAATTGGTGGCCTCTGGTCGAAGCGATGAACTCGGATTCGCCAAGCGCCTAGAATTGAAAATGCATTTTTTTATGTGCAAACACTGCCGCAACTACGCCAACCAAATCAACGCCTTGGGCATTGGCGCGCGTCGCTTGCTCGGCGCGCAAGAACCGACAGCCGAACAAATGCTGCATCTTGAACAACAAATTTGCGACAAGATTTGCAGTGGTAACGACTGATCAGTTGACGACAACGGTCACCATATTCATCGACGTCAGATATTTTTCAGCAACCCTTTGCAAGTCCGACAATTCTTGATCGTCATACACCGACAGCCCATTCAAATAACCGGCAATATCGCCCTCCAATTCGGCCATGGCCAAATAATAGGCTTGCCCCATGCTCGACAGACGGCGCATCATCAAGCGCCCTCGGCGAGCAGCGCGGATCTTGTCCAGCTCTTTTTGACTAATCGTGGTTGCGTCGAAGGCAGCAACAAAAGCCATGATAGCTGCCTTGCCTTCTTCTAGTCGCTCTTGAGGCGGATTGATCCAGGCCAGAAATTTCCCCGTTGGTCCAACGATAGAAAGATTGGCACCCACACTGTAGCTGAGGCCTTGTTTCTCACGCAGATCCATTCCCATACGGTCGGACAACACAGCCACCGTCAGCTCAAGCGCCGCTCGGTCGTCGGTATCAATATCCAAGACGGAACCCAGACGAATCGCCGCCATTTGCCCCCCAACGGTCGCTGCCAATTCTGACGCCTCTGCGGTCGCCATCAAGGCCGGAACCGTAGGTCCAGGGGTGCCAGTTCCCGGCAATTGCATCTCGATCTCATTCTTCAGCTCAGTGTGTTCCAACGGCCCGACTACGGCGAAGATCAAGTTTTCTGGCGTAAAGGCCTGACGATAAACTTGGCGAACTTGGCTGAAAGTCAGCGCTGTAAGCGATTGAATGTCGCCTTCAGCCGGCATGGCCATCGGTTGCCCCGCTGCGAGTCCTTCGGTCAGCATCTCATTAGCCGTGCTGCGAGCACTGGCCTTTTTGCGTTGCAAAGCAGCCAAGCGGTCGTCGCGAACTTTTTCAAAATCCGCTTCGGTGAAGGAAGCGAAACGCAGTTGTTCGGTCAACAACGTCAGCACCTCGGCGCCGTGTTCCGCGGCCACTTCAATGCGCACATAACTGAATCGCCCATTGGTGTAATAGTTATCCATAGGAATGCGACCATCGTCGACGAGCTTGACCACCGCTCCGAGCCGGCGTAGGCGGCGCGCCAAACAGGCCCCATCACAACCAGAGAAGCCTTCCGAAAAAAGACGGTGCACAATATCCAGAGCACCGGCAGCGCCATATTCCTGATCAATCAAAGCGCGTCCACGAACGGCCAAATGGATGGCCATCAACGGGCTATTGGGCACAGTTTGGCTCACCAAAACCGCCCCATTTGGCAACGCCGTGCGATCGACTAAAGGTGTCGAGTTTTCGCGACTGGCATTTTCTGGTTTTGCCGCCGCAACAGGTTCAATGGCGACCGCTAAGCACGGCGCATCGATCAACCAATTGGTCAAGATGCGGGTCACATCTTCGGCGGTCACTTCGCGCAATTGGTCGAGATAAGAAGTGAAGAAATCAATCCCACCTTGCACGACGGGTTCGGCGATGTAGTAACCTGTCATGCGCAGTTGCTCGCGCTCCAGTAACGTTTCGGTTTCGCTCATGCGCACAATGCCCAAGATGTCTTCCCCGGTGACGCCCATTTCAATGGCACCAATGAGGGCGTCTTGGATACTGCGGTATATGGAATTGGGATCGACACCGTCTGGCAAGTTGAACTGCAGAGTCAGGCGTCCAAAACCGGAGGCGCGTTCCCACCACACACCCAGGTCAGGTCTTATTTCGGCCGGAGTATCGGCCAAAGCGGCGGTCAAGATGCCGCTGCCTTCCAAGTCGAGTAGCTGAACCATCACCAGAAACGGAAAGAAGTCGGCCATACCATAACTAGGTGCTTCGAAGGTCAAGGCGACGATGTTTTCGTCACCGGCGCGGCGAGTTACCGTGCGAGTGCGGTCAATCAACGCCGCCGGCCTAAGGTCCGAGCGATCTACCGTGCCGGGTGCCGCAACGCCGTAAAACTGATTGAGCAGCGCCACTGCTTGGTCGCGATCAAAATTTCCTGCCACCGTGACAACCATGTTGTTCGGCACATACCATTTCCGATAGAAGGCGTGCACATCGTCACGCACCATATTTTCGATGGAAGACTTGGTTCCCAAGGTTGGCAACTCTAGGCTCGATCCGGCGAACAGCGCTTGTTCCAGAATAGCGTTGGCATCGTGCCCCGGCCAATCTCGGGATTGCACGATCTCGCCGATCACAATGCCTTTTTCTTTCTCAAATTTTTCCGTTGGGATCAGCGAATGAAAGAGCATCTGCCCTTGCAACTCCATCCCCGTTTCAATTTCGGCCGCGGGTATGACCATCATGAAGTTTGTGTAAAACCGGGCAGTATTGGCGTTGTTATAGGCACCAGCAAAATTCGCCGCGTCGTACAGTTCTTCTTGGCTATATTTTTCACTGCCGTTGAACAGCAAATGTTCCAGCATGTGGCTCATGCCGCTAGTGCGTTCGTCTTCCCAAGCTGAACCGACTTTCACCTGAGTGTAGATCCCTACCATCGGTTGAGCCGGGTTTTGCAACAAGATCACATCGATCCCATTTTCAAGGCGGAGAATTTCCATGTTTTCCGGCAAGGAATTGATGGTCGGGTCGAGTGGGAGGTTAAAAAATCCACCGTTATCCATTTGGGCCCAACTCGGCACCGCGATCAAAGTCGTCACCACGGTCAAGGCGACTGCTCTCCAACTAAAACGCATGCTGCTTAATCCTCTCGTTCCCACAGGTGGGAATGTTCTCATTAAGAATCCAGGGCTGCTTCGGCACCATCAATGATACCGACGAAGTCTTTTGCTTTCAGCGAAGCTCCACCAATGAGACCGCCGTCAACATCGGGCAATCCGATCAGCTCGCGGGCATTGCCCGGCTTGCAGCTGCCTCCGTATAAAATGCGCATAAATTCCGCCGCATCTTTTCCCAACAATTCTCCCACCACCTGGCGACTGTAGGCGTGAATTTCTTGGGCCTGTTCCGGGGTGGCCGTTTCGCCCGTGCCAATAGCCCAGACCGGCTCATAAGCAAGTACCGTATTGTAGGCATCGGCTGATTCCAATTTCGGCAAAACACCTGCGAGTTGTGCTTTTACCACAGCTTGAGCCTGCCCGGCCTTACGCTCATCCAGTTTTTCTCCGTAACAGAAAATCGCCTTCAAGCCGCATTCGTGAGCCAGGTTTATCTTCCGCACCAGCATCTCGTCGGATTCGTGTTGGTACTCGCGCCGCTCGCTATGACCGATGATCACATACTCAGCACCGGCTTCTTTGAGCATCGACACCGATATTTCACCGGTATAGGCGCCGTCCGCGTAGTCGGCACAATTTTGGGCGCCAGTCAGCACAGGGCCCTTGGTGGCAGCGGCTGCAACAGACGAGATACTGACATACGGTGGGCAAACGAGGACATCGCCCCGTAACTGGCGGTTTTGCAGAAGTTCGGATATCTCCTGAGCTAATTCAGCGCCAGCGGCCGGACCATTGTTCAGCTTCCAATTACCGGCCACGAGGTAGCGTCGCATAGTGGCGGTCCTTTCAAAAGGGACGTGAATAATTCACTTGAATAGAAACAGTACTTGATGGGTAGTATAACCAAGAACGAGCAATAATTCAGGAAGGAAAATCGATGCAACAGATTTATTCATGCCCCAAATGTAATAACACCACTTTCGACACCAGTGAGATGCGGGCAACCGGCGGTTTTTTCAGCAAGATATTCAACGTGCAGACTAAGCGCTTCGCCACCGTCACCTGCCGCTCCTGTCTCTATACCGAACTCTACCGGCGAGACAGCAGCCAAGCCGGCAACGTATTCGATTTCTTGGCTGATTAGCCGCCCCTTTGTTCGCTTTTTAGGCCAATAATTTGTGTTGGGCGCCAATCGCGCGCGCCACGTCATCCTCGACACCGGCGCGCGCAGCCACCTCTTGCCAATCCTCCACACCGGTCGCCACTTCTGCGACGATCGCTTTGGCCGACCGGATATTCATTTCTCGCGCCACGGCGAACAAATCATCTCGGGTGATGTCTTTGCGCTTTCCATTCACTGACATCTGATGTTGAGCCGTCCAAACACCCGCAGGGTTGTTGGCGTAGGTCAAATCATAAGCCGGCGACAGACGCCAAACACCCTCTTGGTCCATGACATAGGCGATATTCTTGGTGTGATCATCCTGATTGCGCGCCATGACATTGAACACCATGCGCCGGTATTGCTTTTCAGCGTCCGAATAAGGCAACCGCAGTTCTCGCATCACCTGAAAAGCCTGTTCATAGGACCACTGGCTCGGTTCATTGAAGTCAAAATGGGCCATGGCACAGAGGGACTGCAGGTGCCGCTTTTCCTGCCCCTGAGGCCGGTCAAAGCGGCGGGTGAGAAAATGTGCGCGCCCGCTTTCTTCGAGCAGGCGGCAGGGCATCATGTCGATACCGCAGGCGGTTGCCATCAAGAAGTACGCGTATTCGATGCGCCCGTAGCCGGCGGGGGCCCCAAGCTCGTGGTCAGCGACACCATCGAACTTCAAAAGCCAATGCTCAAAGCCTTCTGGGGCGCCAACCTGGCCTGAGCGAATTTCCTGGGTTTCGGCGTTGAGAGCAATGACTGCTTTGGGGCGAGCACCGCCGGCGCTGGTGCCCACACGAATGATGTCCAGCAGGGCCTCTGTGGCATGGTCGGCCACGTCTCCGGCCAAGGCTGCACGCTCGGCAGTTACCTCTTGTGCCAGACGCACCAGCTCGGCCATTTCTACGGTGACAGATTCGGCGAAGGATTCTTGCATTGCTGGACGAAATTCCAAGGCGCCCATGGCCCGTGAACCGGTGTAGCACAAACGTTCGATCGGACTGAAACTAGCGGCGGTGCGACCTTGTCGGGCCAACCAAGCGTCGATGATGCTATTGCCAAACGCATCGGGCAATGAATCAGCAAGCAGCCCGGGCAAACCATGGTAAGTTTCGCGGTTCAGAGTTCGAAACGAGAAACGACGATCTCCACGGCGCGCGTTGGACAAAGACATTTTAAGCGGCGCCAGATCCCATTCGGTTTGCAAAAAGTCAGGTTCAAACTCAAAGGTCGCCAGCTCCCTATCTGGATCCCAGGCCACTGCCCCCACGGATTTGCCCCACAGCCAGATCATAGCGGTTTCTATGCGATCGATCACCATGATGGGTCACCCTTGTCGTCGTCTTCATCTTGGCTGCGGCTGCCGCTGGCGCGCTGGCGTTTTTTGCCTTGGCGTTTGGCGAGTTCGAGCGGACTTGGCCCCGGTTCGGGCAAAAAATCGGCCAACTCTTCCAAGAGCTCCAAAGCACGAAGCACCTGCACCAAAGTCAGCGTGCTAGCCGATGCTCCACGTTCAAGGTCGCCGATGGTGGTTCGGTTGAGACCAGCCCGATCCGCCAACTCTTTCTGTGAGATATTACGGCGCAATCTTGCTTGTTTAAGGCGCTGCCCCATTTGGGCAAGGATGGCCTTGTCGCTCTGACCATAGATCATCATAATGCT
>JBLIOK010000126.1:0-7385 GCA_047639735.1 Candidatus Krumholzibacteriia bacterium
GCAGTCGGAAAAGGCTGGCCTAAAGGACCAAGCATGGTCAAAGGATCGCCTATTTTGAGAGCGGCCATGAGCGCCGTCCCTCGCCCAACCACACGATACAGAAATGAAATGATGTTGCCTTCCACCGCCAGGATGGAAAATGGTCGGCTGAATACCCAAACATGTTCGCCGGGAAGATTGAGCATGGCGAATTGCCCCGGAGCAAAATTTAATGGTGATGGAAGTTCTGCATCGATACGAATCAAACCGCTTGAAACCGGTTCGTTGGCCACAATGAGGCCCTCAAGTTGCACCGGTTTTGGAATCGCAATACCCGTCAATAGTTTCTCCTGCTTAATCGTCTACCTTAGAAAATCCCAATCTTTGTTTTCTTCCTTCTTCTTCTTTTCTTTTTCTTCTTTTTCCCTGGCAGCTTCCTCTTCCTCTTCAGTCAATTTTGGCTCTTCGGCTAAGGGGTCCACGGGCAAAGGGTTACCAAATTCATCCACGGCCTCTGACGGATTGCCCTCACCGGCAGTGGTCGTCGCGCCCAACTCCAAAGCCCGGAGTGAATCAAACTCGGCTTGTTTTGCGTTGTCCAAGGCGCGCTCTTGAATCTTTTCTTCTTGTTTTTCGGATATCAACTCGACCAATTGCTGTGGGGGCTCAAAAGACAAATTGTCGCGCCGCCCGAGATAAACCAAGCGCCGTCGCACCCCTGCCAACGCCGTATCGGAAGCCCGTACCCGGCCAACATCGACTTCACCCAGTTTTTGCAACTCTTCGCGTTCTTCCGGCGACAAATTGGCGTAATTTACCGCCTGCTCACTGACTCGGGCATCCAATAAAAAGCCTAACAAGTTAGCATTATCACCCGCGCCGGCAGCATAGGCTTGAGGGGACTCTGGATAACGCGCGATCAATTCATCACGATACATTGCGGCCGAATCGGCCACGGCCAAATGGTCTTCGTAGGTCAAATACGCGCCGAACAAAGCGCGTGCGGCCACCGTTTTTTCTGCCGCAGTATCCACTGCAGCGGCTACGTACAGCGTTGCCGCCATGTGAGGACGTTCAAAACCAAAGAGCAACGAATTTGCCTGCAGCAGTTGCAACTTCGGCACCCGCTCACCCTTAGCGTCCGGCAATGCCGCCTTCGCCGCAAGGTAGTCCTTTAAGTTATCATTGAGACGCCGGACACGGTCCTGGTCCTCCAGGTCATTGCGCTTGCCAAGAGCCGTCTGAAATTGTTCTCGCGCTCGATCCCACTCATCGCGGTCCATATAAATTTCGCCCATGATTTCAGCTGCCCGAGCTTTGACAATAGGCGTTCCCCAGTCCTCGGGCATGCCCTCTATCAATGACGCTACGTCACCAGTTCGGTCCTGAGCGACCAACGATTCTGCATCGACCAAAAGGACTTCGCCCTGCAACCCATACAGGTCAGCTTCGCCGCGCATTCCATCAGTCAGATTTTCCACGATATCATAATCGCCAATTCGCACATGCACCCGCGCCCTCAGCAACCTCGCCCGAAAATCCAATTCGGGCACGTTGGTGTTTTGGCTGACTTCCTGCAATACGACAGCGGCCGTGCCAAACTCTTCGAGCTCCCAATAACACTCGGCTAGCTTAAGACCAACCCGGTCACGATCTTCCAAATCGGAATCTTGATCGAGATAATTGCGGTAGCTTTCGGAGGCTGATTGCCATTCCCGTAAGGCGAACGCATTGTCTCCTGACACCTTTTGAGTTTCCCCCAGATATTTAGAATCCGGAAAACTCTTTGCTAATCGATCGAGATAATCTTGGCTATTGACCAGAGCGCCGATTAACAAATAGTTCAGGCCCTGAACATAAAAAGCCTCTTCCAAATAAGGCGTCGCCGGATAGTTCTGAAACAGGAGGTCAAGTTTGCGGATGGATTGGCGATAGGCCTCCAACCGATGCTGGGCCTTAGCCTGCAAAAAGAGCGCATCGTCAGTCAAGCTGTGTCCTGGATATTGGTCGAGAATTTTCTGTGCTTTTTTGTAGGCGTTTTCGTAATCCGCGCGTTGAGCACCAGCTGGCGTTGGCGGATCTTCATGCCGTTCGAGAAAATCATTGCGGATATTTTCGGCTCTATCAAAACTGCGTTTGGCATTGTGATAGGTGTTGAATTTTGCGCACCCAATGCTGAATGACAGAACCAATACGAGTGCCAACATCGTCCATTTTTGCAGACGAACCGTCCCGTTTGGCGCACCAAGCCCACGCCAGCACCGCGCCGCCTGTCGCTTAATCGGATCGCCTTTGGCCCTGCCGATTCGATGATCTGGTTCGTTTATCTTGTTGATTCTGGCTGCCTCACGACATTTACGGCATCTCATTGTGATAATTGGGCGGTTTCAAAACACTCATTCTGGCGAATTTGTCCTTTTATTCATCCCTTTGACGATAAATATAAGCAATTTTTGTTCCGCCTGATCTGATCTTCTCAGCTACCGGCCCGCCACGTCAAGCGCCCGCGCAAAAAGGTGGCTTTCACTAGTCCCGTCAAAGTTTCCCCGCCAAAGGCTGAATTGGCACTGCGCGATTTGAACGCACGTGGATCTACAATCCACTCATGGTCAGGATCGATGAGCACAAAATCCGCTTCAGCGCCCTCTTCCAAGCGACCACCCGGCAGATTAAAAGCCCGCGCCGGACGTTCGCTCATGCACGATATTAGCTGCCCTAGGTCCAAGACACCACTCTTTACCAGATGCGTGATACCCACCGCCAAGCTTGTTTCCAACCCCACCACACCAAAGGGAGCCTGGTCAAACTGATATTCTTTTTCAGTCCCAGTATGAGGCGCATGATCGGAGGCGATCGCGTCGATCGTACCGTCGGCAAGGGCCTCGGCAACCGCGTTCACATCATCCGGCTCGCGCAGCGGCGGAGTCACTTTATAGAGTGGTGAGAAATCCCGGCACCGAGAATGATCCAGGCAAAAATGGTGAGGCGCTGCTTCGGCGGTCACATGCACGCCATCCACTTTGGCCCGCCTGATAATCTCCACCGCGCCTTTGGTGGAAACATGGGCAACATGCAAATGACCTTTGGTTGCTCGCGCCAACTCAACATCGCGGAAGACCATCGCGTCTTCGCCCGCTCGCCCCATGCCTGATATACCCAAACGCCCTGACCAGTAGCCACCGTGCATCACACCGCGGCCTGTTATCGTCGTGTCTTCAGCGTGGGAGATAACGGGCACACCCAACTCGCGAGTCAATTTCAAGGCATTGGTCATCAACCCGCCGTTCAAGACGGGCAAGTCGTCTTCAGTGAAGGCCACGGCTCCAGCATTGACCATATCGCCATACTCGCACATACCCTCGCCCTTGCGGCCTGGGCTGATCGTGCCCGAAGGGTGAATGCGGCATAGCGCTGCTTCCTTGCCGCGATCAATCAAATAACGCACCATGCCAGCATTGTCGATTGCCGGATCGGTGCCGGACATTGTCACGACTGAAGTGTAACCGCCAGCCGCTGCGGCCAGGCTACCAGTGGCTAAGGTTTCCTTTTGCTCATTGCCCGGTTCGCGGAAAGACGCACGCAAATCCACCAAACCGGGAGCGCAGACCAGGCCTTCGCCGTCCAATTGAGGTATTCCCTCGTGGGAAGGGCTGCCAACCCCCAAGCTTTCAATGCGCCCCTTGCGCACGTGCAAAAACCCTTTACGCTTCGCGAGCTTGCCGTCACGGCAAAGCCGGACATTAGTCACCAAGTATTCAGCGGCAATACGTTGCCAGCTCCACTCCATGGTCGATCTCTCTTTCCTTCACACACCAGATTCGGGACAGTTCCTTGTTCACCGAAAAATCAAATTACGCTGCGCCACCCAAAGATCGGGGATCGCCACCGCTGAGCAAATAAATCAAAGCCATGCGCACCGCAACGCCATTGGCCACCTGGTCAAGAATCACTTGCCTTGACCCATCAGCCACTTCGCTGGCGATTTCCACATCACGATTCATCGGCCCTGGGTGCATGATAAATGCCTCGGGTTTAAGCATGCGCACCACTTCAGACGTGATGCCATACATGCGATGATATTCGCGATTGCCTGGGAAGCTGCTGCTTTCATGACGCTCGAGTTGGATTCGCAAAACATTTAGAACGTCTGCATCAGCCACTGCCTTGTGCAAATTGTGTTCAATTTTGGCACCCAATTTTTCCAAGCCGCCAGGAATCATCGTCGGCGGACCGCAAAGAGTGACCTCAGCCCCCAATTTGATAAGCCCCCACAAATTTGAACGAGCCACCCGACTGTGGGTGATATCACCGATGATCGTCACCTTTTTGCCACGCAAATCGCCCAACTTCTGGCGCATGGTCATGATATCTAATAAGCCCTGGGTCGGATGTTCATGGGCGCCATCACCGGCGTTGATCACTGAACATTCTAAGACCTTTGCCAAGTACCTGGCGGAACCGGCAGAGCCATGACGCACGATCAGCATATCAATTTTCATGGCCGCCAGGTTCTCAGCCGTATCGCGCAAAGTCTCCCCTTTGGAGAAACTGCTATTAGAAGAGGAAAAATTGATGATGTCGGCCGAGAGGCGTTGCTCGGCCAATTCAAAACTGATGCGGGTGCGGGTACTGGGTTCGTGGAAGAAATTCACCACGGTGCGACCGCGCATTATCGGCACACTGCGCACCGGTCGCTCAAATACAGCGCGGAAATGATTGGAAACATCCATGATGCCCAATATTTCTTCCGCTGAGAGGTCTTCAAGCCCGAGCACATCCTTGCTCTTGAGCATCACTCGGTGACCTCCCCGATCACTACTTCCATTTTGTCGTCGAAATCATGAACCTTCACCTTGATAATTTCCTTGCCCGAGGTTGGCACATTCTTGCCAACGAAATCTGGTCGCACGGGCAACTCGCGATGGCCGCGATCAATCAACACCGCCAACCGGATGGCTTGTGGGCGCCCCCAATCCATGATCACATCAAGGGCGGCTCGAACGGTGCGCCCGGTGTAAAGCACGTCGTCAACCAAGATGACGATCTTCTCGTTCACATCGAATGGCATTTCCGTGCTGGCGATTTGAGGCGCGGGCCCGAGAGTGCTCAAATCATCACGATAAAAAGTGATGTCCAAGGCACCCTGAGGGACGTCGGAGCCTTCGATCTGCTTGATCGCCTCGTTGAGCAACCGAGCCAAAGGCACGCCGCGCCGCTGGACACCCAACAACACCAAATTGTCGACGCCACGATTGGCCTCGACAATTTCATGGGCCATCCGTTTGAGGGCACGAGTCATCTCGCTGGCATTCATGATGATGGCTTTTTCGGCGAAATTCATGGGTCTTCCTCTGGGTTCTCGCGCTAGAATTGGACAAAAAAATAACGCGGTCAAAAACGCCGTGCCCAACAGGGTCAGGTCAGTTTTTGCCACGCGCCTCCTTCAGCGGAATATCAACGACTTGTCGGGCGAAATCTAACTCGCCAGACACCTGCCAGCAAGTGGATTTTAACGCCGCAGGGCCGACAGCCCCCTTGGCCCCAATTCACAGACCAGACAGCCAGCTTGGGCAAGGAAGTCAATATCGTGGGAAGCGATCACCACCGCTGTTTCTACCGGCAGTTTCGCCAACATGTCCAAAACACGGCGACGGCCTTCGGCATCGAGCGCGGCGGTGGGTTCGTCCAGCAGAACGACTGGCCTTTCGGCGTGCAAGATCAAGCCCAGGGCCAAGCGGCGGCGTTGGCCACTGCTTAGCTCGTGAGGGTTGCGTTCAAGGCAGCTCTTAGACAACCCCATGGCCAATAAAAGGTCTTCCGATGAACGCCGCGCCAATTTGGGGTCCAGAGCGATTTCTTCGGCAACTGTCGAACGGGTAAAGAGGTACTCAGGAAACTGCGGCGCGAGCAAGGCAAACCCGTGATCCAAATCGGTGTTTTGATGTTTGTAGAGTTCGCGCTCGCCCAACGTCACCTGGCCTTCGTCCGGCTGCCGCACCCCCGCGCAAACCGCCAACAAGGTCGACTTGCCACACCCGTTGGCGCCCACCAATCCCCAGCGTTCACCAGGGCGCACCTCCAGCTCCACATTTTGCAATCCCGCGCTAGAAGAAAAAACACACCCGACATTGCTAAGCTTTAAGATGGGTATGGCGTCCAAGGCCGCCTGGGCTGGCATTGTGTGCGGGGAAGGCGCTCCGCTACCCAACAGCTCAACAACTCGCGGATCATTAATCAGACTTGCGACCGTCCCTTGCACCAGCACTTGCCCATCGGCGAGCACCAACAACTGGTCGGCCCGCATAACTTCATTCCGGTCACAAGACGTGGTGATCAGCGCGCCCCTTGTTGCTCGGCGCCAAGCGTCCAGCTTATCCAAAACCCATGCGGCTTGTTGAGGGTCCTGCAGGCTAGTCGGTTCATCGCAGAACAAAACTTGAGGAGCCCCTCCCATGGCCACCGCCAGCACCAGACGCTGTTTTTGCCCAGCCGAAAGCACACGAGGGTCAACTTCAGACATATCCGCCAAGCCAAATTCAGACAAGACCACATCTGGATCGACATCGCCACGCCCCAGAGCTATTTCGCGCCGCGCCGTAGAAGCAAAAATTTGTTCGTCGGGATCCTGGAACATCATGGCTGCTTGATCAGCCAACGGAGAGTCTTCACTGGCCAAAAACTTGAGGAGCGAGGACTTCCCAGAGCCATTGGCGCCAATCACAGCGAGCCATTCACCCGTCCTCAAATCCAAATCAATGTTTCGCAATACGGAAACGGGACCGGCGTCCGTTTGCCGGTCCAAGGACCAATCGCGCAAAGCGAGCAAATCACCGCTCGGTTTCATCAGGACCTTCGAGCAAAATGTTCAAATTGCGTTGGGCAGTCGTTGCCCAACTCGAGGTGCTGTCCAACTGTAAGTAGGCCTGCCAAGCCGCAATCGCACGGTCAGTCTGGCCATCCTCTTGGTAGCTTCGCGCCAAACCAAATGCCGCCCGTTTAAAGCCCGGACGATAGTGGAGCGCCTGCGAGAACTGATCGGCAGCGGCCGTGAATTGGGTCCCTTGAAAAAGAGCGTTGCCGCGGGCGAACAGAAAGTCAGGGTTTTCTGGGCGAGTCTCGGTCAACTCAGCCAACAAAACCAAGGCCCGATCATTCCGTCCCCGTTTGAGATGAGCCAAGGCCAGATTATATTTGGCCGCCAACAAATCCGGCGCCGTTTCCAACGCCATTTTGAATTGTTTTTCCGCTTCCCCCACCCGTTCATCGGCCATCAAATCAACGCCCTTGTTGTAGGACTTCAGGGCCGAAGCGCGCTTCAGAGCCGCCTCCCACTCGTCTTCGCTAAATTGCAGTCGCAGCACCGAACCCGGCACCAAAAGATCTGGGTCACTCAAGCCGTTTTGAGC
>JBLIOK010000127.1:0-7367 GCA_047639735.1 Candidatus Krumholzibacteriia bacterium
ACGTCTTTGAATTTTTGGTCCATGACATCTTCAAGGTCGTTGACACGGATAAAATCCATAATGGCGTCAGAGATAATCGACCAGGTCCGTGGAATTCGAATGCCTTCAAGTCCCAGTTTTGCGACTTCCGGCTGCTCCAAAATCCACCGCGCCAGCAACAGACCCGCGGCCTTGCCACCGAGCTTTCCGTAGCTGCCGGTGGGCATAATAATTTGGTCAAGGATGGCGTGAAAATCTGTGATTTTCACCACTTCTTTGGCGATATTGATGTAGTCAAGCTGTTCAGTAAGGAAACGCTGAATCAATGAAACACGCAGGCTCTTGATGGTGCTGGGATTCAGTCCGCTGCGGCCGAGAAGCAGTTCGTGATACTTGCGAATGACATCGGCGATTTCGGGCATCGTGCTGCGCGGATCGCCCACGACATTGCTGAAGAAACTCGCTTGTTCTTCTTTAACCCACTTATTTAACCGTTCGCCAATTTCATCGTCGCCGAGGAATGTGGCCGCCAATTCGAAGGGGGCGCCGGTCGTCAATGGGGAAGCTTCGTGCTTGCTTTGGCCCGACCTTTTTTTGTCGCGCTCAGCTGCGTGGGAATTCTCGACCTCTGCCAACATCTTCTGGGCGTCGCTCAAGCCAATGGAACACAAATGATTGAGCATCTTACGCGAGACTCGCAAATACTGCTTTTGCTGAGTATTGCTCATCTTTTCGAGCTGGCTGCGCCAGGCTGGAATTTTGTCCAAATGCTCACTCACAGACTAGACCCACCCACGATCACGGCATGCTGCCGCAACCTTATTGATCGCCACCACGTACGCCGCCGAACGCATGGAGATGTTTTGTTTCGAGGCCAGCGCGCTGATGGTGTGGTACGCCCCCGTCATTTTTTGGTCCAGCTTCTCAAACACTTCTTCTTCAGACCAGAAGTAGTTCATGTTGCATTGAACCTGTTCAAAATAGCTGCAAGTGACGCCGCCGGCATTTGCCAAGAAATCAGGAATCACGAAGATGCCACGTTCATCCAAGATGGTATCGGCTTCCGGTGTAGTCGGCCCGTTGGCCCCTTCGGCGATGATCTTCACCTGATCGCTAATTTGTCCCACATTGGTGGCGGATATTTGGTTTTCCAGAGCGGCCGGAATCAAAATATCAACCGCGCAACTGATCCATTCATCACCCGGCTTGACTTCATACCCTTTGTCGGTGGCCTTCGCTTTGTCGATGCCACCGAAGCGGTTGGTGATGCTGCGCAGTTCTTCCAAATCAACTCCGCTGGCACGGTGGAATGAATAGGTTGTTTGATCTCCTTGGTCCCAGCTAGAAACACAAACCACACGACCACCGAGTTTCTGGTAACCGTCAATAGCAAATTGAGCAACATTTCCGAAACCTTGCACACTGGCCGTGGTTTCGGATGCCTCGATTCCCTTTTCCAATAGCGCTTCGCGCAAACAGTGGATCACACCGTACCCAGTCGCTTCGGTCCGCCCGAGTGAACCACCCATCCCAACCGGTTTCCCGGTGATCATGCCAGGGAAATGCCCGCCTTGAATGTGCTCGTATTCGTCCAACATCCACAACATGTGTTGCGGGTTTGTCATCACATCTGGTGCTGGCACATCGGAAACGGGACCGATGTTTTTGGCCAACTGCCGCACCCAACCACGACAGATTTTTTCTAGTTCTGCCGCACTCAAATTATGGGGGTCACAAATGACGCCGCCCTTGCCACCGCCCAAGGGGATATCTGCCACAGCGCATTTCCATGTCATCCACATCGACAGGGCGCGAACCGTGTCGATCGTCTCTTGGGGATGAAACCGGATGCCACCTTTGCTCGGGCCACGCGCATCATTGTGTTGCACACGAAAGCCGCGAAAGACTTTGGTTTGCCCATCGTCCATTTTTATAGGGATACTGAAATGGTATTCGCGCAACGGATTGCGCAGCAATTCACGGGTACCGTCATCGAGGTCAATCAGGTCGGCAATATTGTCAAACTGGGCCTGTGCCATTTCGAATGGATTGAAGGACGGATCGTGTGCCATGAAAAGGAACCTCGTGTCTAATGATGTCAGCAATGCGCCGATAGAGACGCTCTGGATATCTGCGAAATTTCATTGTCCTGACGACTTCAAGCAAGGAGAATATCTCACTCAAATCGCTCTAATCGACAGTATCAACCTTGGCACCTGGTTTCAAGACCACTCCTTGGCTGGTGCGGCCGTCGATCAAAACCGTCAGTGGTTCGGCCAATGCCACGTGGCGCGTATATTTTCCGGTAGAAGTGGCCTCTTGCTCATCTAGCCAATTCCAATCGCAAAGACTTTCGCCCTTGGTTGTGTTGACGGTCAAATACCCGACCTGAAAGCTAGTCAGGTTCTGGAAAAAATGAGTTCCTTCGCTTGGAGTGACCTTAAAGTCATCCAAATCTGTTTCCACAATCACACCGGCGCCCGAAATTTGGTCCCAGCGAACCGGAATCCCGAGCCAGCGATCAGACGAGCCCCACCGGCCTGGGCCAACCAGCATATAGGGACGCCCTTTTTCGACAAACTGTCGATTGTGTTCAGCAATTTCGGTCGCAATGGCCTCGGTTTTCTCCCGGTTAAAGGTCTCCCGCGGCACATACACAATATCGTAGATGTCGTCTTGTCTTCCATTGCCCAAAGCGACATCAGTTGCGACCAGGGTATCTGCGCTGAGCATCATCTCGTCTGGAATGTCGGGCGTCGTGTAACCGGCGGCCAAAGGGCGAATCTGTAAAAAACCAAATTGATGGGGCCGCATTTCGCCATCGCCCAACACCACCGCAAATTCTATCTCAACTTCAGTGCTCATCGTACGGCGCCCCAGCTCTAGCAGCAGGGCCATAATCTTTGCCAAGGGAAACAAATCGGTCTTCAAAATATGCGCAAACGAAACCAAGCGCGTTCCGGCGCGGCCAAGTCCATCGTAAATCATATTGTTGTCTGCCGAATAGACAGAACCCAGGTTATTTAAAGTTCCGTCCTTTTCAGCCACATCAAGATCCAGGTGAACCAAATTAAAGTCTTCCCGTTCGTTAGGGAACGCTTCGGGATCACTCACATCCACAGCAATAAATTTTTGCTGCGACAACTTCAGCCAATCGTCGACGGTGCCAAATTGAGGCAAAACCGTCGGGTGAGCCGGGCTGAACCGCAATGCCTTCCCACCTTCGACGACTGTACGCCCCAGCCCCAAAGCCACCACCACCACGCCGTCTTTGGGCTCCATACCATGGGCCGGATAAAAGTTCGCCGAATTGGCGGCACCCGAAAAATGGGGATAGTCATATTGCCCATAACGCTGCCCGACCATCTGCTGGATAATGACCGCCATCTTTTCTTCTTCAATGCGATTGTTACTCGCCTCGATATAACTCTTGGCCGCATGCGAATAGGTTGAGGCATAAACCAACTTGATCGCGTCGATCAACTGAGCCAACCGGACTGCTAAGTCAGGATGGCTATTGGCCAACATGTAGGTGGCATACACGCCTGCAAACGGCTGGAACTGACTATCTTCCAGCAAGCTTGATGAACGCACCGCCAGTGGGTACCGGACCTGATCAAGGAACGCTTCCAGATCACTCAAAATCTTTTCAGGAAATTCAGACCCCAACAACTTGTCATTAATTTCACGATCAGTCGCTTCGCCCAAGACATGCTCACGCAAGTCGCCTTGCTTCATAAACTGGTCAAAAACATCGGTGCCCACCACCGCTGTCGGCGGCACCGAAATCAAGGTGCCGGGAAACCGGTTGGTCACGCCATACCGGTACAAGATAGAATTCATAAACGCGAGCCCACGGCCCTTGCCGCCCAACGAACCGCCACCGATACGCACAAATGCGTTGCTGGCGTCAAAATGTCGGCGTGAAAAATCGGCCACAACGCCGCGGTGGCTCTCGGTTCGGAATTTGCTGATGATCTTGATCAGGTAAGCACGTAGGTCATCGTCATCGTCGAATTCAGAGGCCTTCACAGGGCGTAAAGAAGTGGCCAAACCGAATTCGGTGCGTGCCCGCAGCCAGTTGCTGAATTGATCATGGCTCGCGTGGTACCGAATTGATTCGCCCGAAACCGTGGCCAACAGATTGAGCATCGTCTTCAAATCCGGAGCCCGGCCAACTTCAGTTCCATCAACCAAACGGAAGACAAAATCGCCGAAGCCAAAATTATCCATCATGAAAGCGCGCAGCTCTTTCAACAGCTTGCGGTTTTTCTTGTGAATAAAACCCGCGCCAATTTCGTGCGCCACCTTTTCCAGGTCATTATTCGTCGATTGCAAGACCGCCGGAATATGAGGATCTACAAACTTAATGCGGCGAATGAACTCCACCCCAGCATCGTCTTGTTCTTTCCCATGCCAAGGAAAACGGCCATCAGAGATGACACCCAACAAGGAGTTTTTATATTCACGATAGAGCGCCCATGCTTCTTCAAACGTATTGGCCAGCAAGATTTTTGGCCTGGCACGCAACCGCAACAACCGATGGCTCAAATTGATGCCTTCGACCATCAAACTTTGCGTTTGATTCAACACCTCGGTGTAAATAAGCGGCAAATAGGATGAATAAAAGCGGACCGAATCCTCAATCAACAAAATGCACCGCACGTCACCATAGCGAGTATCATGGGCAACATTGTGCAAGTCCTCGCAAAACTTGATGATCCCCAAGAGCAGCCGCACATCACCGTTCCAAAGGAAATAACGGTCGATGGCATCGTCCTCGTCGAGCCGCCGCAAATGCTGCAATTCGCGCGGGTTAAAACTGAGGTTGTAGATCGGAAGACGAGAATCAAGCTCCTTGAGTTGGCCAGCCATCTGAATGGCGTCCATATCTCCAAGTCGCGACATGGTCAGCACCATATCAAAACGTCGATTCTCCACCAAACGCAAGGCCTCTTCACCGGTCGAGGCACGGGTCACATAGGGAGGGAAGCTAAGATTCAATTCACGGTATTCACTGAGCAACGATTCGGTGAGGCGGCCGCCTTCTTCCAGCATGAAGGCATCATACATACTCGCCACCAACAATATTTCCTGCACCCGAAAGGGCATCAAATGCCCAAATCCAGCGAAAGAGCTGCTGTTGACGCGGTTAACCGGTGGCTGCGACACGGAATAAGACCTCATGGCTAGGTGCCCAGAATATGTTACTGACTTGGTGACTCTAACATAGGTAGGCTTAGAATCCGACGCTAAACCCGATCACTGATTGTCGAGAAGAACGTGATTTGCCAGCCAGGTCTCCCTCAATCGCATCCAACTCGTGCATCTTCGGCACCACCCAGCCAGCGAAAGCCCCCACCGCTGCGCCTGCGATGATGTCGGTTGGAAAATGCCGACCAGCGGCATAGCGTAAATAACCCGTCGTCGAAGCGGCAGCCAAACATCCGCCCCACACCCAACCGCGGGCAGAACTCTCGGGGTGCAAACGATCAAAGACCGTGGCCAAAAACACTAACGAAGAAAAAGCGGTGGAGGTATGACCTGACGAAAATGAACGGCGCGCACTGGATTCCATTTTTGCTGACAGGGGAATATCGGGATTGTCGCTATAGACATATGGCCTTGTCCGACCAGAAATATTCTTGATCAGGTACGTCATGCCTGCCGAAAGAAGAGCCGTTTCCAAATACATCAGGCCGATCACGCCGCCTTCATCACGAGCAGCATCGCTAGCTAACAGAGTCAACGGGGCAACCAAACTGCCGGATGCCATAATATCACTGGCCCGAGCAGCCCCCGGAGACCAATTGGAAATAGCTGACCTGTCAAAGGCGTTAACATCTTTGGGGTCAAGGGCCTCTATCTCGGCCTCGGTAAATGGCGCACGATCTGGGTTCAACAAATACCCGGCACCAAACAAGAGGATTGTGCTCGCGGCCAAGGTGGATTCGACGTCCGAATCGGTTTCATACTTTTTATCGGCCGCGTTCACCGGCACCGCCATTAGCAGAAGCAGGCACAGCGACACACAAACCAACCGACCACCAGTACCCTTGATCAACATCGCCATAGGCCGTTCTCCTAAAAAAAATCCCCGGCCGGCAGCACGCCAACCGGGGAATTATCAATGCTCAATTGAACACACTAGGCTTTGAATTCCACGCCCTGGGCCAGATGGACTTCGCCACCCCAGTTGATGGTATTCGTTTGACGACGCATGTACATCTTCCAGGCATCAGACCCAGATTCACGCCCGCCACCGGTTTCCTTTTCGCCACCAAAAGCACCGCCAATTTCTGCACCACTCGTGCCGATGTTGATATTGGCAATACCACAATCGCTACCGAGATAGCTGAGGAATGATTCGCCTTCACTGACACTGTCAGTATAGATGGCGCTGCTCAATCCCTGTGGCACGTCATTGTGCATACGGAATGCTTGCTTCAACGTTTTGTACTTCATGACATACACAATCGGGGCGAAAGTTTCGCTCTGAACGATGTCCGTTTTGTTGTCGATCTCAATAATCGTCGGCTGCACAAAAGTCGCCGAACCAAACTTGCGCATCACTTTGCCACCGTACAGAACCTTACCGCCTTGTTCCTTAGCAGCTTCAATGGCGTTCTTATAGTCAGTCACGGCACCCTCATCGATCAAGGGTCCCATCAAGGTTTTGGGATTTAGCGGGTCGCCAATATTTACGCTCTCGTAGTTGGCAACCAACTTTTTCACAAAACTGTTGTAAACCTTTTCCTGGATGATCAAACGCCGGGTGCTCGTGCAACGCTGGCCAGCTGTGCCCACCGCACCGAAAAATGCGCTAGCTAAGGCACCTTTTTGATCAGCTTTTTCGCTGATAATGATCGCGTTGTTGCCACCCAGCTCAAGGATCGAGCGGCCCAAACGTGCGCCGACAATGCCACCAATGCGTTGGCCCATACGGGTTGAACCCGTCGCGCTGATCAGCGGAACATTTTTGTCGTTGACCAATCGTTCACCGATTGTCGAACCACGTCCGATGGTCACACAGCTGATGCCTTGCGGCAAATTGTTAGCCGCAAACACTTCATTGACAATGTTTTGACAAGCAATAGCGCACAACGGCGTTTTGCTCGATGGTTTCCAAAGGCAGCTATCGCCGCTAACCCAGGCCAGAGCCGTATTCCAAGCCCACACGGCCACTGGAAAATTAAACGCGCTGATGATGCCCACCACGCCAAGCGGATGCCATTGTTCCATCATGCGATGTTTTGGTCGCTCGGACTGCAATGTTGGTCCACTCAAATTGCGACTGAGGCCAACTGCAAAGTCGCAGATATCGATCATCTCCTGAACTTCACCCAGGCCTTCGGTGTAGATTTTTCCCATTTCCAGGCTGACCAAGG
>JBLIOK010000128.1:0-7359 GCA_047639735.1 Candidatus Krumholzibacteriia bacterium
GGCAAGTCATACCTGAAAAATTGATCAATCTCGGTGCGAATCGTTGGGCGGTTCGGCCGCGGCTTGGGGTCTCTCGCAAGGTGGGCCGCGCAACATTGGAGGCCATGACCAGTGTTTGGCTATTTCAAGACAATACGGAATTTCTCGGCGATAAACGATTTGAAAAAGATCCGTTGTGGGCGCTGCAATTTAATGGTGTCTACCAGTGGCCGAGTGGATTTTGGGTTGGTGTTGCCGGTGGATTTTCACGAGGTGGACAAACCGCGGTCGGCGACCTCAAAAGTGACTCCTATCAAAAGAGCACGATCTGGGCAGCGGTTATTTCCGCCCCCATATCCAAACGTCACAGCGTTAAGCTGTTGTACGTAGACGGGCTCAGCACCCGAATCGGAGCCGATTTGACAAATATCAGTGTGGCTTGGGCATGGCGTTGGGGCGGAGAGAACTAGAGTCTAGGCGACAGAGGATCGGACCGTCCTTGACACCTCCGTGCCCAAGTGTCTAAATCAAAGATCATCCGGCGCGCCAATGAAGCGGGCTGGTCCACAAATCTCGTTGAATGGAAAGATACCGGAACCTGATGGACTGGAAAAATAAATCTCTCTGGCTCGAATTCGAATTACCCATTGTGGAACTCGAAGAGCGCATTCAGACATTGCAAGATTCGGCTTCGGTGCGTGGGCTTGACGTGGCCGATGAAGTGGATAAACTGCGCGAAAAAAGTCGCAAGTTGGGCAAAGAAATTTTCAAAAAGCTTGAGCCCTGGCAACGGGTTCAGTTGGCGCGCCACCCGCGTCGCCCAACGACAAATGACTACATCGATCACATTTTTACGGATTTTGTTGAATTGCACGGCGATCGAATGTTTCGTGATGACGAAGCGATCGTCGCGGGCATGGCCACTTTGGGTGATCGTAAAATAATGTTGCTCGGGCATCAAAAAGGCCGCGACACGAAAAGCAACATACGACGTAATTTTGGCATGGCTCATCCCGAGGGATATCGCAAGGCTCTGCGCTTGATGGAAATGGCGGCGCGCTTTGAACGCCCCATCGTAACTTTTGTTGATACACCAGGGGCGTATCCTGGCGTGGGTGCCGAAGAACGCGGCCAAGCTGAAGCCATCGCGCGAAATTTGCGCGAGATGGCCGACCTGCCCGTACCTATCATTTGCATTATCACCGGCGAAGGCGGAAGTGGCGGTGCCTTGGCTTTGGGCGTGGGTGATCGAATCTGCATGCTGGAGAATTCAATTTATTCAGTGATCAGTCCCGAAGGATGCGCGGCGATTTTGTGGCGCGACGGATCTAAAAGCAAAGAGGCCGCCAAGGCGATGAAGTTAACCGCCACCGATGCCAAAGAGTTGGGCGTGATCGACGAAGTCATCGGTGAACCGCTAGGTGGGGCGCACCGCGATCACAAAGCGACGGCGCAACTGATCAAGGCGACGATCGAACGCGAGTTGTCGGAGCTTGAAACGACGTCTGGGCAAGATCTGCTCGATAGTCGCCTGCAGAAGTTTCTGGATATGGGCATCTATGACGAGGCAGAGTCGGCGGGGGGTTGACTCGAGTCGCAAAATACTGTAATCTTCCCTTAGCCAACTTCTTCGAAAACCCGATATATCCCTTCATCCGGCCGGCCCGGTGATGCCTACTTGTGCGTATATGAGCGCTGTATAGGCAAATCACTAGCATACCCGTCCGGTTTTTGTTTGCCACCTCATGAATGTTTGCCGAAATTGGTACCGAATAGGCAGAGTTGTCATTTGCAACCCCCTATAAATAGAGTAATCTGGGTGGAGTCAGCTGAATCCCCACGGATGAGATAACACATTGCCAACAATGGAGTCACAGTCGATGTTGGACCAGAAACTGCTAGACATTCTCGCTTGCCCGACTTGCCGAGGGCCGGTTGTTCCTAATGATGACCATGCGTGGCTAGACTGCCAGGCCTGCCAAGTGCGGTACCGGGTCGATGGCAATATCCCTATTATGTTGCCCGATGAAGCGGAAAAAATGCCCGGCAGCACGACTGACTCGGCAAGCAACGGTTGACCGGAAGGTTTTCAATAATGTGTATCTTCACTCATTTTGCAGTTGGCGCCTTGGCCGGTGGTTTGTCCGGTAACGTCTACCTGGGTGCAGCCGCTGGATTCGCATCCCATGCGGTCTTGGATGTCATTCCACATTATGATCACCCCGATTGGCGCTTAGAACTTGGCGGCGGTATTGCGGCCTTGTTGCTGCTGCTCTTTATGCCCTTTTTTAGCTGGCCGGCTTTGGTCGGCGGCATATTTGGCATGGTGCCCGACTTAGAAAACTTGGCTCAAAAACTCGGCAAATTACGCAGGGACCAAATGGTCTATCCAACACATACCGGTCTTTTGCCGCACGGGCGAAATTTGGGCCCGAAAGCTATTGGGTGGCAATTCGCAATTTTTGCTGTGTCCTTTCTTTTGTTGGGGTTGTTCTCACCGGGCGATGCATCAGCCGCGCCTGTCCAGGTGAGCGCGGTCATGGGTGAACCCCAGGTTCAGATATTGGAATCATCAGCGCAACGCACGGTGATGCGGGTCAGTTTTCCGGTGACCAATCCTCCTGTCGATTGGCAAACTACGGGCTGGCAAAATGTCCACTTCGCTAGGCCTTCGTTTTTAGACGAAGAAAACCGCACTGAATCTGGTTCGTTTGAGACTTTGCCACCACGGATGCTGTTGAGCTTGGCGGTTCCCACTCGGGGCGCAATCACGTGGTCAACTCGGGATATTCAGTGGTGGAAGGCACCTCAATCCGCTCCTGCTCAAATCGTGGAATTTTCGGCGCCGATCGTTTCTCGCTCTGTCCCGATAACTGGCGCTGAATTAGCGTTGGCCATGAACGGCGGCGTATTGCGCGAAGTGACTATTGAAGTGAACCATCCGGTGACTGGCGATTATCGGCAACGTGTTTCGCGCGGACTTGAACTTTCCTCACAGGCTGCCAACCTGGGTAAGGGCTGGGACACTTGGTTGGAAAATATTCCGACCGGTGTTCTCAACCCGTCAATTTTCGAAACGATTTCACGTGGTGGAATGGACGCTGCTCAAGAGAAACAGTCAGCCATAACCAACAAGGTGGTGGGGGACGATCTCTTCAGTTTGACGTCACACTGGGTTAAGCTGAATTTGAATGAAACGGGATTGTACCATCTGACTGGGCAACAACTCTCTGGTTATGGCGTCAGCACCTCGAGCGTTGACCCAGCAAAAATACGCCTTTATCGCGGTGGTGGGTTGCCCTTGGCGGCAGATCCAGAAGTCGCCGAAGCAGACCAGCTTGAACGGGTGGGTTTGAATGAATTGGCGATTGAGTTGGTCGATGGCAACGACGGCGAGTGGAATCTCGATGATGAAATTCGTTTTTATGGAGTGAGCACCAGCACTTGGCTCGACCGGTTTGACGCGACCGCTGAACCTTTGGATCACATTGACCACACCATGGCCCGCGAAGCTGTTTATTGGCTCACTTGGGAAGACGACCTGACGCCGTCACCATTGCCTGGGACCCCGAAGCGCGCTTTGGTTTTGAATGCTCCGAGCAACGGAGGTGCGCAACAAACGACCGCTCGAGTTCGCCTTCACGATGAAGAGCAATTCATCGAAGCGGGAGGGCGAGTGGCCGACAATTGGCTTTGGGATGGTAGCATCACCAGTTCAAGGGCCTTCCAGTTTGACGTGCGCACGCCCGAACTCGGTTTGGATACGCGATTCCAAATTGATGTGCGCGGGTTTTACAGCAATTACAGACCAAACACAGACTCGTTTGATGTCGCGGCACGATTGAATGCCGACCAAATCAATCGAGCGGTTATCAGTTTCAATTACACGACGCAAAATGATTCATTGCGAGTGCGCCTTATTGGTGACAGCCCTTCTTTGGTTGATGGTACGAACTCCGTTACTGTTTCCAACAATTCTTTGTCCGTGCCCAAACGTTCGTTGGGCTTTGATAGTTTCGATATTTTATATTGGACGAAACTTGAGTTGACTAGCGGGTGGGGCCAGTTTGATTTTGCCCATTGGGCGGATCAGGTTGCCGCTCCGGCAACAAACATCGACTTGGTGGTTGACGCTGTAACCACGACGCAACCGCTCATGTGGGATGTGAGCGATCCGGCCAATGCCAGTATCTTGCAAGGCAGCGCCGGTGCCGGCAACACCCACGTCTATGGAGTGGTGCGGTCTCCGGATAGTAGTCGCCATTTTGTGGCGACGCATGCCGGCGACCTCAAATCCGTCTCGTTTGGCAGCACCATAACGCCAAGTTTGATTCGTAGCCGACCGACCGACCTCGATTACGTAGTGCTTTATGCGCCGGCATTTTTGTCGGCGGCTGCTCGTTTGGCCGATCACCATTCAGATCTACTGCCTGGCGTTGCTAATCCTCGGGCTGCGGCGTTCAACGTTGAAGACATTTATGATAATTTCTCTGGTGGCCAAAAAGATTTCCGTGCTATTCGAAACTTCCTCAATTGGCTATATGTCGAGAGCGGAATGCGCCTGAAATACGTCTGCCTTTTGGGCAATGCGAGCCGCGATTATAGGAACTACCGCAACCGGACACCGCTGGTCGAATTGTATGATTTGATGAGCAGCGAATTGCGCACAACTTTCCCCTTGAATCCTAATAGGCTCTCGCTGCGCCTGCCTTATTCGTCCGACGATGGATTGGTAAGTTTTGATGCCGCGCCGCCTGGTGACTTTGACTTCCCAGATTTGGCTGTTGGCCGGCTTCCTGCCTTGACCGTGGCCGAAGCCAACGATATGGTGGATCGGGCGATTGCCTTCTCTGGTGATACCGAGCCCGGCCTGTGGCGAAACAGGGTGATCATGACCGCCGATGATGTGATTCGTCCTTCGAGTTTTCCGAATCCATCAGTGCAAGAATATGCTCATACGCGGAAAGCTGAACAGATCAGCTCGCGATTGTTGCCGTTGAGTTTGGATCAAGTGAAGCTATACGGTGTGGACTACGATTTTCCGCCTGGGTCTCGCGTGAAACCGCAGATGCGTGCCGACATCAATAACGCGCTCAGTGAAGGCGCGACGATGTTCTACTACGTGGGGCATGGTTCGGAAGACAACCTTGCCGACGAGCAAATCTTTCAGTCACGCGACATTTCAAATTTGACCAACGGAATGAAACGCCCGGTTTTCATTGCACTCAGTTGTGATGTTGGCGTCTTTGACAGCGTGAACCGACGGTCGATGGCGGAACAGTTTTTACAGTACGAAACCGGTGGTGCTATCGGCGCTATTTGTGCGGCAGAAGTCAGCTTCATATCCTACAACGAGCGGCTGTCTGACGCGTTTTTCGGCACATTGTATCCCGAGCAGCACGTCAACGTGACGGTACCGTTGTCCGAGTCGCTGCGACTGGCTAAGTCCCTGATGACATCCAGTGTCAATAACCGCACGAATTCTCAACGCTACAATCTGTTTGGCGATCCCGGTATGATCTTGCCGCACCCCGTCGACGATTTGACCTTCACGGCCGCCAGTGTCGATACCTTGCGAGCTGGTGGATTACAAAACGTGGTGCTGGAAGGCACGGGAAAAACGTTGCTCGGCGCGGGAGATAGCTACAGCTTGTTGGTGCAAGAGTCGTCTTTATACGTGCGTTTCCCTTTTTCTTCGAGCATGCAAGAAACAACCTTCGTTAAATCTGGTGCTCCCGTTTTTGAAGGCAATGGCAGTCTCGGATCGGGAGATCACTCGGTGGCCTTCAAGGCGCCGATCAAGTTTCGCTTTGGCGACGAAGCACGGGTTCGTATGGTGGTCGAGTCGCCTGAAGGCGACCATTCTGCAGTTGTGCAGCTCTCGGCAATTCGTTCAACCTCGGGCCCCAGTGCAGACATCGTTGGCCCCGCGATTAATCTCGCTTTCTCGGACAACCGTTATCGGGTCCGTCCTGGCGAAGAATTGAACGCTGCTTTGATCGACTCCAGCGGTATTGCCATTTTGGGCACCTCGCCAGGTAACTCGTTGCTCTTAGAATTGGACGACTCGGGTTTTATGACGGATGTCACCCAAACCTTTGTCTACGAACCAGATAGCTATACGACTGGCAGCGTGGTTTTTCGGCTACCAGCGGATTTGAGCATGGGAAGGCATTTGGCGGCATTGCACGCCAGTGACGCCCTCGGAAACGTGGGTAGCGATACCTTGAGCTTCGAAATTGTGGCCGAAGGCATCTCAGATATTCATTCGGTCACGCTTTTCCCTAATCCTACGGCCGGACCGTGCCGATTAATATTCGAACTGAGCGACCCGATGGAGATCCAGTGGGATATTTACACTTTGGCTGGCAGCCGATTGCGCAGCATCAAAGAAAAGTTAAGCGCAGGGCCGCAGATCATCAATTGGGATGGTCGTGACGGGCAGAGTGATGAGATTGCAAATGGAACGTACCTCTATGTCCTGCGGGGCGTGGGGGCAACGTCAGATGATCGCGAAATTAGAAAGACGGGTAAGCTCGTCATCATGCGGTAGTACCGCCGCTTGTGGGCTTCCTCGGCTCTCAAGTGTTCACACAACCGGAGGTATTCGGATGAAGAGGTTAGTGATTGCGACCGTTGTGGGCGCCATGCTTTTTGGATTCAGTAGCGCGGCATTGGCCGGCTCTGGAGCCGGTGCTATCAACTTGAGTTTTCCCATCGGTGGTCGTTATAACGCTCTGGGCGAATCAGGAACAGCATTGGCACAAGACGTGACTGCTATCTGGTGGAATCCTGGCGGCTTGGGATTCTTGCCCCAACGTCCGAAACAAAATGATGTGCATGTGATGCAATCGAGCTTGGCCGAAGGCTTGGCCGATGACATCGGTTTGTATTGGGGTGGTTATGCCACGCCAATGGGTGAACACGGTGCCCTTGGTTTTGCTCTTAATTACCTCGATATGGGTGAGCAAGAAGGTACTGATGAGAACAATCAGTCCACGGGTACATTCCGTTCCTACATGTTCGCTTTCTCCGCAACTTATGGTGTGCGCGTTAGTCGTAATTTGGGAATAGGCATTGGTGCGAAATATTTCCGCGATCAATTGGCTCCCGACAACTCATTGCAAGATTCCCAGGGCAGCGGCTCTGGTGATAGCTTTGGTGTCGATTTGGGTTTGATGTGGAAAGTACCTGCGATTCGCTCGAATCTCGGTATCGCCGTAGCAAACCTCGGCCCAGATATTGTTCACGTTGATAGTGACCAATCTGATCCGATGCCGCGCAAGGTGACCGTGGGTTTGGCCTTCAGTGCGTACAGCAGCGAATATATGGGCGTGCTCTTGGTCTCCGATTACCTCGTGCCTTTGTACGAGTGGAAAG
>JBLIOK010000129.1:0-7331 GCA_047639735.1 Candidatus Krumholzibacteriia bacterium
ATCGATGGGCACGTTCTCCGAAGGCGACTTGGTGATGGCACTAACCGCTTCCCATCAGTTTGCCAAACGCTGGTCAGTGGGAGCTAACGTCAAACTTGTGCGGCAAACGTTGGAAGAATTCAGCGGTGGCGGTATAGGGTTTGATCTTGGTTTAGCCGGCGAATTGGTGCCTGGGTTGAAGTTGGGCGCTTCGGCTCTCAATCTTGGCGGTCCCAGCATTACTCTCCGCGAAAAAGAAGAAACATACGCACAGGAATACCGCGCGGGCTTAGCGATGACGCTACTCGGCGGAAACGGCCTGCTAACCGCCGACGTGGTCAACCGCGATGGCCCCGGGACCCAGATGCGAGTGGGTGGGCAATACCGAGTGGGTGCTTTGTCTTTACGCGCTGGTTATCACACGGAAAACATTACGGCCGGATTCAGTTATGCCTTGGAAAATGGCCTTGGCTTGGATTATGGCATGAATGACCACGAGCTGGGCATGACCCACCGCTTTGGTTTGAGCTACGCCTTTGGCGGCTTCTATGCCAGCACCCAAGCTAACCCTGAAGTGTTCTCTCCCACCGGCAGTTACCCCGTGACGAAATTCTTGATCACCGCTCACCTCAAGCAAGACGTGCTCGACTGGGAACTTACGATCGTTGACCGTTCGGGAGAAATGGTGCGCAGCTACGCCGGTAAAAACCAGCCACCTGCTCATGTCATCTGGGATGGCAAAGGTGTCACTGGGCTGCCAATGCCTGATGGCCAATACACCTATCAATTGCGCGTAGTCGAACGGGATGGACAAGTCACACACAGTCGGACGCGCTTCGTCGAGATCAACACCGGTGGGCCGCAAGGCTCAATAGGAGTCCAATAATATGAGAACGTGGCAGCGAAAAATTACCGTGGCGACTGCTCTGCCGGTCTTGCTTTGTACGAGTTTGTTCGCGGCAGAACAACCACCGAGCACTCTGGCTGAGTACGGATTGGCCTTTGAAGCGGCTGAACTGGAAGCGGTGGTTGGTGACGAAACCGAACGCCAGAGTTTGAACCGTGCCCTAGCTATGGAAAACCAAAACAGGATCGCTGAAGGCCGTAAAGATGTGCTAGAGATGCTGTGGGGCAGCCTTCATTTCGCATCGGGTGATTACGAACAAGCGTCCAAGTCATTTGGAAAGGCTGCTGGCCAGACCGACGACACAGCTCTGCGATCTGCGGCGGCCTATCGGCAAACCGAGTCCCAAGTCGCCGCCTTGCAGGGGCTGGACAACGAAAAAGCGGGAGAACATTGGCAACAATGGTTGCAACGATACGGTGATAGCAGTCTGAAAAGCGAAGCCGAATTACGTTTGATCTGGATCAAGTTGCGTGAAGGCGACACGGCCGAGGCCTTGGTTGCTTTGACAAAACTTGGAGAGCGCGATACCTGGTTGCTAAAGACTCCTAACTTCAATTTCACTCGGGCTGCGGCTGAGTTTTTGTCTGGTAACTACGCGGCTTGTCAATCATTGCTGACAGAATTGGCTACAGATCCACAGTCGCTCTACTTGGCCGGGCTGTGTCATGAAGCACTCGAACAGCCATTGCAGGCGACGTCATATTTTCAGCGTGTTGTCACCGAGTTCCCTCATTCGGAATTGAACGACGACGCTTTGTTTGCCAAAGCGAACACATTTTTGAATAGCCAAGCCTACCGAAGCGCCGCCGAGGATTTTGCTCAGTTGGCCAAAATCACCGCCGATCCGATTGTGCGTGCTGAAGCCGAATTGCGAAGTGCCGCTGCGATTTACCTTGATGGTGATTTCGATTTGGCGGCCAATGAATTGCGTCAAGTTGTGATCATCCATGCCGGTACCGATGTCGCTGCCCGTGCCCAGTTTATCTTGGGCGAAGTGATGATGTCGGCGGCAGACTATCCGGCAGCGATTGTCGAATACACCGAAGTTTTATCCTCCTATTTTGACAAGTCGATTGCCGCCAGCGCCCAATATCGACTAGGGCGCTGCTACGATGCGATGAATCAACCGAACGACGCTACGGCCAGCTATATGGCTGTTGTTTCTGGGTACCCAATGGAGCCGGAAGCCCCGGCTGCCGCCTATTTGGCAGGAACGTCATTGTTGAAAGCGGGCAATCCGCGCGCTGCTGCACCCTATTTTCAAATCGTCCTGGATCGCTATGGTCGCAATGAAGACAGCGATGGCACGATAGTTTTTGCGTCCGAATCTCATCAGGAATTGGTCGAGGCTTCGCTGTGTATGCTTGAAGTGTCATGGCATCAAGTTGGTGACATGGGACAGTTGACCGGTGCGCCTCACGCCATGTTGCTCAAGTCGCCACCTAGCCAATCCTTCTGGCGTGGCTGGACTGTGTTGATCGATGCCGACGCTTTGGCTAGTCAAGGTAATTTCGGCAAAGCCCGTGAGAGCTTGGAAATGTTACGCGATGAGTTTCCCGACCACCCAGCGGTGACGCCAGCCAATCAATTATTGGCTTGGACTTACGCTCAACAAGGTGAAGAGGAGTTGGCCATCGCCACGAGCGAAGCCATGCTGGCCCGTTACACTGGTCAGGGTGATTTGCAACCTTTCAGTGAAGCCTTGTTGAATGTGGCTCACGTCCGTTTTAATCAGAATCGGTATCAAGATGCCGTCGATTCATACGAAGAGTTTTTGTCTCGTTATCCTGACCACGATCAACGGCTGATTGGTTTGTACCAAGCCGGATTGTGTTACTTGAGATTGGATCGCGGGGGAGACGCCATTGATCGCTGGGAAGCCATCGTCTTGGTTGATCCTGGTGCAGAGATCGCGGAAAAAGCTTGGGCTCGCACTGGAGATTTGTATTTCCAGGCGGAAAAATATGAGGCTGCAAAGCAAAATTACGAAGGCTTGTTGGCGAATTTTAGCGGCACACCGGCTGCTAGTCTTGGTCAATTGCGGATCGCGCAATGTGATTTTAATGCGGGGGATGACGCCGCGTCTGTTGCGGGTTACGAAGAGCTGATTAGTCGGTATCCCGACACGCCCCTGAAGGAAGAGGCGGACCGCGGTATTGAGTTGGCGTTGTACCGGATGGGGCAACAGGAGGGCGGAATCGCTGAGCTGACTCAGTTGATCACCGAGTACCCCAACAGCTCGTTTGCGCCTGACGCACAATTTCAAATCGCTACCCGTTTGTATGAAAAAGAGGACTTCATTGCCGCGGCTGACGAATACCGTCGCGTGGTCAGCAAGTTTCCCGGCTACTCAGCCGCGGATCGTGCGCAGTTTTTAATGGCCGAATCTTATGAACGAGCAGAATCCGGCAAACGCGCCCGCTTGGCCTATGAACAATTCTTGGGTTTCTTCGCTGAAAGCGACCTGAAGTCATCGGCTCAATTTCGGTTGGGCATGAGCCACTTCGGCGAAGGCACCTACGACGCTGCAGCCGTTCAGTTTTCGGATGTTTTGGCAGGAGACCCTGAGCAAGATGTCGCAAAAGCGTCTCTCTTTAATCTGGGGCTTTGCCGGCGTTTACAGGGCCAGTTGGCTCCCGCTACGGTTCATTTTATGGACTACCAAAAACGGTTTCCGGCCGATGAACGCGCAGCCGACGTGGCCTTCCAGTTGGGCGATGTGTATGACCAGTCAGGGCGTGTGAGCGAGGCGATAGCGGCTTTCAGGGCTGCAGCCAGGGCCAAGCCCGAGCCCACCTTGCGCGCTGAAATCTACTTCCGCATGGGCGGCAGTTTCGAAAAGAAAGACAACTCTAAGAAGGCCCTAGAAGCTTATCGCTTGGCGTCGCGTGGTGGGCGCTCGGACGATCCTTTTCGACTGTCTTCGGTGGCTCGCAGTGCCGTTTTGTATGAAGACAGCGAGCAATATGAATTGGCCTTGGCGGCCTATCGCGATTTGATGAACAACGCAGGCGATGCCGAGTTGGTGGCAGCCGCCAAAGGACGTGCGGCTGAAATAGCGGCGGCGCTGAATTAGCGAATATTACGAAGTTAGATAATGAGAAGACAGTCATTCCTGATACTGATGGAATGATTCACAAAAGAGTTAGAGGAGCTGACATGTTTGAAGAATTTAACGGTGCGGAAGCCTTGATCGACAGCCCCATTTTGATGGTGTTGGTGATCTGCAGCATCGTGACCTTGGGCTTTGCTCTGGAGCGCTTGTTGTACTTTCGCAAACGTAGCGGAGACGCCGACGGGACATTGTTGCGCACTTTGGCCGCAGTGGGCGAAGGCCGGCTGGATAACGCGATATTTTATTGCGATAACAACCCACACCCTATGGGCACTGTTGCTGCGGCGACTATTCGCTGCCAGGTCAACACGCCGCGTGAAACAGAAGAAGTGATGCAGGTAGCCTTGAGTCAGCAGAAACTGCTGCTCGAACGCAACACCGGTATGCTGGGCACCATGGCGGCTATTGCCCCTTTGATTGGTTTGCTCGGTACGGTATGGGGCATCATGCGCGCCTTTCACGCTATGGGCGCGGCTGGTTCGGGTTCTCCGGCTGTGGTTGCTGCGGGTGTTTCGGAAGCGCTCATCACCACCGCCGTTGGACTGATCATCGCGGTTCCTGCAGTTATGCTCTTCAATCATTTCAACCGTCGTTTGAATACGATGTTGACCATCGCTGAGAATCATACACGCAGTATTTGTGTGGCGATGCGCGAGGGCGCCGGATCAACCACTGCCAATGAAGTGGCTGACTTGGTTTCAGACGTAACACGGGATGAAAACAAAATCATGTCACAAGAATCTGCCGGCATGATGGTCGGATAGGCGGAGTTATGAAGATCTTTCGTTGGAACAAAGAACCAGATGCAGGCGGGCTATTGGCCGACGTGAACCTGACGCCATTGATCGACGTGTCATTGGTGTTGGTGATCATTCTGCTGCTGGCGACGCCGTTGGCCTTCGAGTCAAGCTTTGCTGTTGGTCGCGCCCAAACGGCGACTGAAGAGAATAGCGAAGAAGGGTTGGTGCCCGAAGTGCATTTGCAGATTTTGTCAGACACTGAAGTGAGAATAAATGGCACGACCATTATGGTGGCCGTTTTGCCAGAAGCTGTGGAATCGGCCATCGCCCACACCTCGAATAAAAATGTGGCCATCAGTTGCGCAGACGAAGTGAGTCACGGCACCTTTGTCCAGGTTATGGACATCGCCAAACTCAGTGGCGCCACTGGGATTGCTGTTGTTGAAGAAGAGACAAAGAGAAGGACATCATGAGAGAACCTCTCGTACAATCTGCGCCTTTGTTGACGCGTATAAATGTCACACCGGTTATCGATGTGGCATTGGTGTTGGTGATCATTTTGCTGATCACAACCCCGCTGCGCACCGTGGCTGATATCGCCGTGGACCTGCCTCCAGCGCAAGCGCAAGATTTGGTCAAAACGGCGCAAATCAGCCTGACTGTGGCTGCGGATGGTCAAATTGCCGTCGACGATGATGTCTTGGCAAACACCCAGGAATTGACGGCGTTGATTGCCCGTCGCGTGCAAGTTGCCGGTGCCGATGAAATGTTTGTTGTCGTGCGCGCCGACGAAAAATTGTCTCATGCGGCAGTGAAGAATGTCATGGCCGCAGCGAGAGCTGGCGGGGCAACGAAGTTGGGCATCGCCACCCGTCAGACGAAAGTGATGGCACCGTGACCACGATGAATCTTATCTGTATCAATCAAGAATTTGGTCTGATGCGCCACCGGTTTCAACGCACCTTAGCGATCAGCGTGGGGCTACATATAGCCCTGTTCGCTGCGATGGTCTTCCTTGGGACTCGTCAATCGCCGCCCGCGCCGGTGGTCGATATCACTTGGCTGGCGCAAGAGATGACGCTGATACCAATCATTGAGACGGTGCCTGTTGAGGAAGTGATGCCCGAAGTCGTGGGGCAGGAGCACGTGAAGGCCGAGGAACCGGTCTTGACGGTCAAACAAAAGTTGGCCCAACAAGCTACCGCGGGCGACGCAGCCTTGGCCGAGCAGATGCAGAAAAGATTGCAGGCGTTGGGCGATTCTCAGGTGGCGGACAAAGCAATGTCTCTCGTGAATTCGGCTTCAGCCAATTTGGTGAATACGGCTCCAGCGACCATGGCGCCTAAGGTCAGTAACAATGCCCCTACAAATCTCAATCGAGGCGGAGGTGAGCACAAACCAGCTGTGGCATTGGTCAGAGGGCCGTCCTCATCTCACCAAGCAGCTGCCCTCGTTTCTGAACTGCCTTCGGGCGGGTCGGCAACGTCCGCGGCCACTCCAGGCACAGAGTCATCTGCGAGTCGTGATCTGGGTGGAGCTTCCTTGGCTGGCCCAGTGGCTGATCGCAAAGTGATCGACTTCATGATGCCGAACTATCCTGCGTGGGCGACGGCCCAAGGAGTCGAGGCAACCGTAACACTGTACTTTTTGGTAATGCCTTCGGGCCATGTGAAAGAAAACATCCAGGTGCAAAGAACCGCGGGCTACAAAGATTTTGATGCGAAAGCTGTGGCCGCCCTGAAGGACTGGCGTTTTGCGGCTTTGTCCGAAAGTGATGGCCGGCAACAGTGGGGCACAATCACCTTTCGTTTCCGTTTGAGTGACTGACATCTAACCGCTCGGCGTTGCAACGTGCGAGCAAAGACGAGGCGACTTTTATGAAAAGATTACGACAAATGAATGGGCTAGTTGTGGCCGCAGTGTTGGTTGCTGGCAGCTCAATGGCTTCGAATCAAGAACCAGAGTTGACCCTCAAGGGCGACCAAGAGGGAACGGTATTCCGCAGCCTTACGGTTGAAGGTGAAAATCGAGTTCAGGTCAAGTTCGAACGCCCTGAATTGGGCATCAACGTCGACCCTAGTCTGGCCCCGGGCTTGGTTCTCGACGAAGCACTTGATATCCTCGATCGCACTTTGCCTGATTTGGTGAAACCGTTTTTGGACTCGTCAATTGCTGCCTCCTCGGTCTATGTGCCTCGTCCCTGGGTCGGGTCGTATCAGGCTGGCGCCGTTGCTCGATTTACTCCCGAGTTGGCCGGCGTGGCTAACTGGAAATTGGAGATCGTCGACTCGCGAGCACGCACAGCAATGATTTTTGCTGGCAAGGGACAGCCGCATGGCTTGTTGGAATGGGATGGCGTTCGTTTGGACGGCACACCGGCGCCCCCTGGATACACCTATTCATACGTTTTGGAAGCGCGAGACGAGGCCGGAAACCAACGCCGTTTTGTTGGTGACGGTTTTGGGCTGCCTTCATTCTGGCGCGACGATGCTGATGGACCTGAGTTTTTGGCTTCGGGGACCGAGTGGTTGGCGTCGCTCAATCGAGGTGACCACGTTTCGCCGCTTACGTTGGCGACAGCCAGCGGGAT
>JBLIOK010000130.1:0-7309 GCA_047639735.1 Candidatus Krumholzibacteriia bacterium
GCTACTCGCAAGGCCAAGAAGACACCAAGCGGAACCAGTGCCTAGTCCTGTGTCTGACAAAAGACCGGTGGTGTTTAACGACGACTCTTGGTTGACGATACTGATCGACCGTTCAGCTTTGATACACAATATTGGGGTTTTTCGTTCGCTGGTTGCGCAGCCGACACGGGTAATGGCGGTAGTGAAGGCCAATGCCTACGGTCATGGTTTGTTGTTGGCAGCCGAAGCCTTTCTCGCCGGTGGCGCCGACTTGCTGGGCGTCCATGGCTTGTCCGAAGCACGGGATTTGCGCGACGGTGGAATCACCGCCGATATCATCGTCTTAGGGCCACTGCAGGGAAGTGAAGCGGTTCAAGCAAATAAACTCTGCCTCGAAATCACCGTACCTTCAGTAGAATTGCTGTCTGACTTAGCCCGGCAACCAGAATTCCCTTCTCGCATACATCTTAAAGTCGACACGGGGGTCAACCGCCAGGGACTGCGCCCCGAAGAATGGCCACAAGCCCGCGCGATTTTGGCCGCCCATTCCGGCCTGCAGCTTGTCGGCGTCTCCAGTCACTTTGCCGACATCGAAGACACGACTCATCACGAATTTGCCGAACGCCAGATGTCATTGTTTGAGTCATTCGTGGCCACCCTCAAAGCCGATGGCTACCAAGATTTACAAGTCCACATGACCTGCAGCGCCGCGACTTTGGTGTGGGACCGCACTCACGCCGACATCACGCGGGTTGGGGTCAGCGCCTACGGGATCTGGCCCAGTCGCGAAACGCTGGTTTCTGTGCGCCAACGATCTCGCCAAGAAGTGGCTTTGAGGCCGGCGATGACCTGGCAGGTGAAGGTCTCTCAAGTGAGAAATGTGCCGGTTGGTGAAACAGTCAGCTATGGCAGACGTTGGAAAGCTATGACCGACTCCAAAATCGCCGTTCTTCCCGTTGGTTATTCTGATGGCTGGCCCCGCAGCCTGGGTGGACGCGCCCACGTCTTGATCGGCGGTCGTCGAGCTCCCTTGGTGGGTCGTGTGTGTATGAATTTGTGCATGGTCGACGTGACTCAAATTCCCGGGGTTCAGGCGGGCGATGCAGCTGTGCTGTTGGGCTCCCAAGGTGAAGAAGTGATCACCGCAGAGATGTTGGCCGAGGAACTGGGCACCATCCCGTACGAAATTTTAACATTGCCGGGACCAAGCTGGACCCGGCGCGTGGTTTGACCTCAATCTGGAGATTGTTATGATCGGTTCTCTCAAATCGTTTTTTCAAGAAAAAGTAGCACCGGCGTCAGCTCAAGATGATACAGACAGATTGCAGGTGGCAACGTGCGCATTGTTGCTCGAAGCCGCTCATGCCGACGATGATTTTTCCGACGAAGAGATGGTCACGATCATGGCCTTGGTCGCCAAGCGTTTTCAGATGACTGATCAAGAAGCCAGCGAACTGTTGCATGTGGCTGACGAAGAAAGAACCCTCAGTGGTGATCTCTATCAATTTGCCCGTTTGGTGAATGACAGTTTTACGCGCGAGCGAAAATTCGCCGTCATCGAATTGTTGTGGCAAGTGGTCTACAGCGATGGCGTGCTCGAAGCTCATGAGGATTCATTGATGCACAAGATGGGCAAAATGCTCGGCGTCCGACATGAAGAATTGATGGCTTTGAAAGCCAACGTGAAACGGGATTTGGGCTTGTAGGGGTGTACCTGCTTCGCGGGGACGTGAACGCTACGGTACAGTTCTGGCCTTCTTGAGGGTTGGTGGGCAGATGCCCTTGGTTGCTAATATAATGCCTTGCAACGATTAACGGGTTTCTCGGTTTGCTGGCATCTCTTCTGCATATCTCCCTTGAAGCCAAGACCCGATTCCCATTCAAGGAGAACTTCTGATGCGTAGACAACCAACCAAGTGGACTCTGTTGCTGACCATGAGCCTGCTCTTGATCGTCGCCTTAGCCGGGTGCAGTCAAGAGAGCACGGCTCCCGGCACCGCCACGACCGGCAGCGACGACTATGAATCCCTCGACTTTTCGGCAGCATTTGGCGGTTTGACCGCTAGCGACGAAGCCGAGGCCTTTGGCGACAAAGACCTGTTGGCCATGTCGTTGCTCGAAGAAGGTGAAGAGGTTGCGGATCCCGTGGCCGATGACCCTGAAGTTCGCGATCTCGAAGCGCAAGGGCACCGCGCCTGGGACGGCGTCGAAGGCGACCGCCCGCACTTCACTTTTGTCCACTTGCGTTGGGGCATGCTGCGTTCGATGATGGATTCGGTGCGTGCTGAGGCGCCATGTGAGGTGGCGGATTGGACAGGTGCCATCAATGTTGATCGAGGCAAACTGCTGGTGCGTCGCGCTATTCGTTTCGAACGTCCTCAAGATCACATCATTCTACCCCGCTTGAATCATCAAACCATTGGCCTCGTTTCCCATACCGCGTGCGGCTTTGACGGTCTTGTTTTGCAGATCATCGAACGTCCGCAAGAGTACGCCGAGGCCGATAGCGTCGATCACGAACCGAACATGTTGCACATCAATATCGGCGGCTTTAGCGTCGACCTGCCGGTGGCCGACTTAGCTGGTATGTCTGAAGTGTGGCCCGTTGGTGACCAGGGCAATAACGTGGCTTTGAACGGATACAAGTTGCGCGATCTGTCCGTTTGTCCCAAAGGTTTCCTGAGCGGGCATTTTCGCAAGTTGCGCACCGACCGCCCAGACAGCGTGAGGATCGATCGTCCGGGTGAACAATATGGAGTCTTCGCCGGCATGTGGCGCGGATTGCACGGACGTATCGGTGGTCATTTACGCGGTGCTTATGGCGTGAACGACGCCGGCGAGCGCGTTTTCTTCGGCAAATACATTGGGCCACGCGGCCACTTTCGCGGCTTGGTTGCAGGCACGTGGGAGCCCGGAGATGAGGATGACTTGATGGCCAGTTTTATCGCCCGCTGGCACAGCGCCAATGGCGAGGCTGCCGGAGTCCTCGGTGGCACCGCCTTTGCCGTAGAGGGCACACCGGGCGGATTTTTCGTCGGGCGTTGGGCTGCTCAGTGTGATGACGAGTCTGAAGACAGTATATTCTAACCAACCTCGGTTAGGTCTGGGCCTCTCGGTTGCGAAATCCGAGGGGCCTTTTTTATGCCTTTCCTTGTCGTTGACCACCTCTTTCGTGTAGGATCACATTTCGCTAAACCTCTCCTCGACCCGAAAGAAGCTCATGCATCTTTTTCAACGACTTGGATTCAAGGTGGTGTTGGCCACGCTGCTGTTTGCATTTGGGCTGATCGTGATGGCAGGATGTGGCGATGACCAAGGGGAATATATCGCAGAAGTTGACGCCTGGCACACCGAGCGTTTGGAAAGGCTGAGCAGCGACACCGGTTGGTTGACGCTGGTGGGATTGCATCCGCTAGGCCATGGAGAGAATATTATTGGCTCCGGTCAAGACAACGATGTGGTGATGACTTCCGCGGCTCCGGTTCGGCTGGGGACCGTGACAATCAAGGGGGAGGACATCAATTTCGCGGTAGCTGAGGGTGTTCTTATCAACGTGGAGAGGTCCGGCGATGACGAGGTGAAGGCCTTTGCCGGCGGAGAACTCGCCTCAGATGCCTCTGGGGCGGCTGACAAATTGATGACTGGTAGCCTCGTGTTTTATGTTGTTCAGCGGGGTGATAAGTTTTTCCTGCGGGTCAAGGACAGACAGTCAGAGGTCTACACTAGTTTTAAAGGTATCGAACGATTCCCAGTCAATCCCGCCTGGCGTATCGAAGCCAGACTAGAAGGCGAGGCTGGCACGATGAGAGTGGCCAACGTCTTGGGACAAGTGTCGGTCGAACCAACCCCAGGAACGCTGGTGTTCGAATGGAATGGTGAGACTTACCGGCTCCATCCGACAGGCAAAGCCGGTGAAGAACTCTTCATCGTATTTGGCGATGCCACCAATGGCAGTGGCACTTACCCCGGCGGTCGGTTTTTGGTGACGAGTGTGCCTGACTCAGATGGCATGATCGTTTTGGACTTTAATCAAGCATATAACCCACCCTGCGCATTTACCGAATACGCGACTTGCGAATTGCCCGGCCTGGCCAACACGTTGGGCATCAGCGTAGCGGCAGGTGAAAAGGTTTGGGGAACGGGTCACTGATTAGCCATGGTCTTCAGTTCACCCATATTCCTCTTGGGGTTTCTTCCCCTTTTTCTAGGGCTCTACGCTCTCGTTTTTGCGCCCACTCGTTGGCTAAGCGAGGGCCCGTCACGGCGCTTCTTTTTTGCGTTTAGCAATGGCTTCATTTTAGCGGCCAGCTTGCTTTTCTATTTTTGGGGTGAAAACTGGCTGATCGTAGTCATGCTGGCCTCGACCACCATTGACTACGTGAGTGGCCAGGTGATTGGCCGTAGCGGTCGCCCTCGTTTGCGTAAGGGCTTTTTGGTTGTTTCCATCGTTGCCAATTTGTCGCTATTGGTGTTTTTCAAATACGCGAATTTTGGTATCGAGGCCTTCACGGGATTGGCAAGTGCGTTGGGTTGGGGGCAAGGCCCAGTGGCCGAGATGTGGAATATATCACTGCCCCTTGGGATCAGTTTTTACACGTTTCAATCCATGTCATACACCATCGATGTTTACCGCCGAAAAGTTAAACCCACCCGCAGTTTTCTCGATTTCGCCTGCTATGTGACCATGTTTCCTCAGTTGGTGGCTGGACCAATCGTCAGGTATCGGGAGGTTGCTGACGAATTGCGCCAGCGTATTGTGTCTCTCAATGATTTCAGTTACGGCTGTCTTCGTTTCACTCAAGGCTTGGCCAAAAAAGTCCTCATCTCCAACGCGGCTGCCGTTCCCACTGACGCTATTTTTGCCATGGGCGCCGATGAACTCAGTACGGGCCTGGCTTGGTTGGGTCTTTTGGGCTACTCGATTCAAATCTATTTCGACTTCTCGGGCTATTCCGATATGGCCATCGGGCTCGGTCGTATGTTGGGATTCCATTTTCCTGAAAACTTCAACTATCCCTACATTGCGGGTTCAATCGCCGAGTTTTGGCGGCGTTGGCATATCTCGCTTTCGAATTGGTTTCGCGACTACTTGTATTTCCCCTTAGGGGGCGACAGGAATGGGCCACGGCGCGTCTATTTCAATTTGGTGACGGTCTTTTTCTTGGTGGGACTTTGGCACGGCGCGGCCTACGGCTATGTGATTTTCGGATTGTATCATGGTCTGTTCTTGGTGTTGGAGCGACGGGGATTAGGTGCACGTTTGAAGCGATTGCCTCGCCTGGTGCAAATTCTCTATATGCAGCTCGTATTGAATTTGAGCTGGATCATTTTTCGCCCGACGGATTTAGGGCAAACAAAATACTACGCAAAGTCGGTATTCGGAATGGCCGACACCCAAAACGATGTCCTGTCAGTGGCTGAATTTTTAACCCCCGAATCAGCCACAGCCTTGTTGCTTGGAGCGGTGTTTGCCTGTCCGCTGTTGCCTTGGCTTTTGCGGGTTAAGGATCGGCTATTGCTTCGCTGGTCGCACCCGATTTGGAAGGTCGCATACGGTGGCACAAAATTAGGCGTGATGTTCGCGGCCTTGGTGCTTTCAGTGGCGACTCTCGCTTCGGGCTCATACAACCCATTCATCTACTTTCGGTTTTAGGAGGTGAACATGAAACACACCAATCGATCCAATCTGATCTTTGCTGTTTTGTTTATGGTTTTGTGTTCGCTTTCATTGCTGGGGGCAATCATTCCCGCTTTGAGTCTTGGGCCAGTGATGACCGAAAAACGTGACCTGGCCACTATACCCGCGAGCTCAGAGACAACATTGGCGCAATGGCCAAACGCTATTGAAGCCTGGTTTGACGACCACTTCGGTTTTCGCGCAATGCTGGTGCGTATCAATAGCCTCTTTCGGTATCGAGCCTTCAACATGTCAAGCTCGCGCACGGTGCTGCCAGGCCGTGACGGCTGGCTCTTCTATGACGGGCGAGGCGTGCGCGGGGGCGACCCACGGCGCAATCACTTAGCCCAGTTGCCCGACGAACACGAGCAATTGTTTAGCGCTTTGAAAGACCAGTACCTGCACAACGATCAATACTTCGCAGCCCAGGGCCGCACCTATTTGATTGTTATCGTGCCGGATAAATGGTCCGTGTATGCGGAACAATTGCCTGCCTCGGTGGGGGCCCCGGCTGAACAGACCAGCGCCGATCTTTTTGTGGCTTACCTGCGTGCCGAAACGGATTTGAAGATCCTGGATTTGAAAACCTATATGCGTGAAAACCGGTGGCGCTACGGTCCGCTGTATCATCAGATCGATTCGCACTGGAATCAGTTGGGTGCGTACGTCGCAGCGCAAGAGGTGTCACGGTTTGTCTCCCAATATGACGAGCGTGTCGCGCCTCTTGGGCCGGTACCTGCCGTGTCATGGCAGCCGCGTTCACATGGCGACCTGGTTTCGTTGTTGGGGCTAGAGGGGTGGCTGCTGGAAAATGAACCCATAGTAGATCCAGGGTTGTTGGCAGATTTTGAAACAGAACATTTCCCCAAACCTTCCAATTCGACCAATCACAAAAGATTTCCGATCCGCACCAGCCAGCCTCGCCCTGATTTGGCCAAATTGCTGATCATGAGGGACTCTTATGGCGACGGCATCCTGCCTTGGTTGGCGCCCAGTTTTCAAGAGGTGAAGTGGGTTTGGACCAGCAATATTCGGCATGCCAATATCCAACCGGTTGTCGATCAGGTTGATCCGTCAATTGTCATCGAGGAAAAGGCCGAGAAGTATTTGATGTTTCCAATCCGATATTTTACCGCGCCTGGCCGGGGGGCTGTGCGTTTGCACCCGGGCAAGGGTGGGGGGAAATAAAAAGTCCCCGACGATTGCCGGGGACTTTTCGTGCGAGATTTAACTCATTTTCAAAATGATATCTTCGGCGTCGATCAACGGAAAGTCCGCCATTTTGCGGCGCAGGGCGATGACCAAGTCAATTCGTCCGGTAATGGTGCCACTACCGCTGGCTTCGAATTCATGGGCAACTGAATAGGCTTCGATACCTTTGGCGTCTGGGTCCTTCTTCTCTTCGTGCGAGAAGCCAACCATTTTCAATCCTTTGGGCAAAGGCTTGAACATTCGCAAGATCGCGGCGCTATATTGGGGCGCGTACGCATGGTATTCGAAGCCCATACTGGCCGAGCGCACGTACCGATTGCTGCTAATTTCTAGCCCGGTTTCGTCGCTGATTCGGCGCGCCATCGTTTTGAAATAGCCACTGCCTTCGGAACCAACAATGACATGACAATCGACTGCTCGGATGCCAAACATCTCTTTGAG
>JBLIOK010000131.1:0-7296 GCA_047639735.1 Candidatus Krumholzibacteriia bacterium
GTTTTTTCTTCGCCTCCCATGCGTTCAAAAAGCGGCTTGGCTTCTTGGCGCTCTGCGCGAGCATCGGCGCTTTCGGTGCACATTTTTTGCAACCCAGCGATTTGATCTTCTACCGAAGCTTGCGGATGTTCTTTGGCCGGGTGCTCTTTTTTTGCAGTAGGATGCTCTGAGCCAGATGGGTGGTCGCCAGCATTGGCAACTCCAAAGGCAATACAAATCAAACTGCAAACAATGACCAGAACAGATTTGTTTTTTGACACGTCGGGGCCCTCTCGTTCGTAAAAACAGTATAAATCTATGACCTAGAGAACTAGGCCGCTCTTAGAGTAGACTATATTCTCATAGCATTCTAGATCAAACTAGATTGAAAAGCTGAAGACTATTGCAAGAATCGAATCCTAATCAGAATAAATAGATATCCAAAATCACAAAAGTTAAGAGCATCAAACCCACCCAAGAATTGACCACAAAGAAAGCCTTGTCGATACGTTGCATATTTCCGCCGCGCACAATGGCCTGTTCCCAAGCCAGCAAGCCGGCCATCACCAGAACCCCGAGCAAAGACACCATGCCCAGCATTTCGGCCCGGCGAAAGGCGCCGGCCATGAACCCAATTGACAACACATGAAATACACGGGAAACGACCAACGCCTTTTCAACGCCGAGGCGCGAGGCCAAGGAATGCAATCCCACTTCGCGGTCGTGCTCAAAATCTTGGCAAGCGTAGATCGTATCAAAACCGGCGACCCAAAACATGACGGCCGCACTTAGCCACAAAGGAAACGCCGCGAATTCTCCCGTGACTGCTAACCATGCGCCGACCGGCGCGATGCCCAACCCAAGACCCAGCACCAAGTGGGCAGCAGCAGAAAATCGTTTGAAATAGGAGTAGCCCAGCGCAACGCCTAACGCCACGGGACTGAGATAGAAACACAGCGGATTCAATTGCCAGGCCGCAAGGACCAACAGACTTGCTGATAGAACTACAAAAGCAGACGCGCCGCCAACGGAAACAGCTCCAGAGGGAATGTGGCGATCAGCGGTACGCGGATTGGCGGCGTCCAGTTTGGCGTCAACCAGGCGATTGAAAGCCATCGCGGCACTGCGTGCGCCGACCATGGCCACCACCACCCACAGCACCGTCTCCCATTCTGGTTGGCCGCTTGAGGCCACAAGGAGTGACGTCAGGGCAAAAGGCAGAGCGAAAATCGTGTGTTCGAATTTAATGAGGGACAGGTAGCGGCCAAGAACGCCCATCAATCGCCGCCCCAGCGTTTGCTCAAATCGACCTCTACGCCAATGTGATCGCAAACCCGTTGAACCATAAAATCGACGAGGTCGCCGGGCGAGGTGGGCTTATTGTAAAACCCGGGCGCGGCGGGCATGACCACGGCACCCCAACTGCTGAGCTTGGTCAGGTTTTCTAAGGCTCCCGTTGAGAGAGGCGTTTCGCGCGGCACAACTATCAGCTTGCGTCGCTCTTTTAAGGAAACTTCGGCCGCCCTAAGAATGAGGGTTTCACTTGTACCAGCGGCTATGCGACCGACCGTGCCCATCGAACAGGGTATGATAACCATGGCGCCTACTTTGGCAGACCCACTAGCCATGGGCGCATTGTACTCCGTGCGTCCCCAAGTTGCCAATTTGCCTGGTCCAATCGTGCGCAGACGTTCCACGACACCCTCGGCCGAATGGTTCATTTCAACAGGGGCTGTTTGTTCAACGGCGTTGCTGACTATCAGATTGACATCAACACCCGAATTCAACAGCACGTCGACCAAGCGCACGCCGTAGACTAAACCACTGGCGCCGGTCCAAGCTACGGTGATGGGCAGGGAGCTCATTATGGTGTCCTTCCGCCGACGATGTGGGCGATGCCAAAGGTTTGGCGTTCGACAATCACGTCGTCAAACTCGAATTCTTTGAGTAATGCAGCGAATTCATCAGGAGTTAAGAATTCGCCCATACTATTAGGTAAGTAGCTATAGGCAGCGCTGTCTCGACCGACAACTTTACCGAGCAAAGGAATGATATTGTTGAGACCAAATCGAATCAAACTCGGCACGCCGCGCCCCTCGCCCTGGCCTTCGGGATTGTCGCGGTAGAATTCTAACACCATCAGTTGGCCGCCCGGTCGCAATACGCGTTTTATCTCTTCCAGCCCACGCCGCACATCAGCAAAATTACGCACCCCAAAACCGACGGTGACCGCGTCAACCGATCGAGATTTGAACGGCAAGTTCATGGCGTCGGCCGCGCTCAGGTCGAGTTGTTCGGCGTTTTTTTTGCCGTGAGCGCCAAGGAGCATTTCAGGACAAAAGTCGGCGGCGATCCAGGTGCGGCCTTTCCCTTCTTTAACGCAGGTTAAAGCCAAGTCGCCTGTGCCAGCACACAAGTCGAGAATCTCCCACGTATCATAATCAAGTAAAGCGGCGACGTTTTTTCGCCAAGCTTTATCGCGATTGAAACTCAACAGATGATTCATGAAATCATAGATGCCGCTGATGCGGGCAAACATCGAGCGCACTTCCTTGCCGTGAGCCTCGCCGTCTTTAACGGCCCAACTGCCGGTCTGGCGGCCATGCAAGTCTTTGAAGTCGGGCGCTTCGGCCACGTTCATTTGCCACCCTTCAACTGGCTCAACAAATTCGCCCAGTTTTTGGAAACGTCTTCTTTGACCTCTTCGTTCATTGTCACCAGCTCTGGCCATTCGCGTTCGTATCCGGCTTCGCCAGGAATTTTGCGGGTGCCGTCGATTCCCATCTTGCCACCGTAGCAAGACAGGTTGGTCGAATGATCGAGCTGGTCAACAGGGCCCTCGTTAAAGAACACATCGCGGCCGGGATCCATGCTGCCCGTCACTCGCCACAGAACATCCGTCATGTCATGCACATCGACATCTTCGTCAACCACGACCACCGTTTTGGTGAACATGATTTGGCCAGTCCCCCACAGTGCGTTGCAAACTTTTCGCGCGTGGCCCGGATAGGCTTTTTTGATACTGATGATCACCAGGTTGTGGAAGCAAGCGGCCACGGGCAAATGGTAGTCCACCACTTCAGGCAGCGGCACTTTTAAGAGAGGCAAAAACAAACGCTCGGTAGCCATGCCCAGCCAGCCATCTTCCATGGGCGGCCGACCGACCATGGTCGTCAGGTAAGTTGGTTTGCGCCGACTCGTGATCGCCGTGACGTGAAAAACGGGAAACTCTTCGGCGAGACTGTACCAACCGGTGTGGTCACCGAAGTCGCCTTCCATACGACGCTCGCCTGGTTCAACATATCCTTCGACGACAAAGTCGGCGTCGGCAGGAACTTCGAGGTCGCAGGTCAGGGCCTTGCACATTTTGACAGGCTGTCCGGTCAGAAAGCCGGCGAACAGCGCTTCGTCGATATCAGGCGGCAACGGCGCAGTTGCCGCGTAAGTCAACACGGGTGGACCGCCAATAGCGACGCACACGGGCATCCGTTCGTTTTTCTTTTCATACTCGGCGTGATGAGAGGCGCCCGTTTTGTGGATCTGCCAATGCATGCCGGTGGTGCGGCCGTCGAACACTTGCATCCGGTACATACCGATGTTGCGCCGGCCGTTAGCTGGATTCCTAGTAATGACCAAAGGCGTCGTGATGTACGGCCCGCCATCGCCGGGCCAAGTCGTCAGCACAGGCATGATGTCTAACAAGCCGCGACGTTCCAGTTCTTCACCTTGCACCACGACTTCTTGGCAAGCGCCCTTGCCCACTGATTTCGGTGTCGCCTCGCCCCAACCTTTGAGTTTGCCGAGCATACGGACTTTGTCCCACAAGCCCGTCGGTGGGCCCATCTTCAAAGGCTCTTCGACTTTCCCAACGGCTTCTTCGAGAGAATGGCAACCCAAGGCCCAGGCCATGCGTTGCTTGCTGGCATAAAGGTTGATCAACAGTGGGACAGGTTTGCCTTCGGAATCGGTCGCAACTTCACTGCGACCCACTTGGGCGCTGTATTTGCCGGGTGTTGGGTTCTCGAACAACAGGGCAGGATTTTCCCCATCCTTCACCAAACGGTCCGCGATCTCGGTGATTTCCCAGACGGGGTCGACCGGTTCTTTCACTCGAATCAACTCGCCTTTTTCTTCCAAAAAACGGATGAAGCTTTGCAAGTCGTCAACGGGGATGCCAGCATCGTTCGCCATTTATTCTACCGCCACTGTGATGCGACGCATGTCGTCGTACATGGTAGAAATGCGTTCTTCAGCGTTGGGGTCAAGCACTCCGTCTTCGCTCCAGTCAGTGCCGGCAGCATAGAAAAAGCGGGGCACAATCACACAGCGGAAGTCGAGCATCAGATGGTTCGCCATGCCCATGACTGCCATATAGCTGCCTTGACCGCCAGCTGAGCACATGAAGCCAATGATTTTATCGGTGAAGCTGCGACCTAATAACTCGATCACATTTTTTGCGGCCGAATTCACATCATAGCAATACACCGGCACGGCAAAAACGATGTGGCTGGCGCCCTCAATTTTTGCTTTGATGCCCTCGAGGTCAGGGTGCTCCCAGCATCCTGGTGCCCCGGCTTGCAGCAGCGCGTGATTGCGCAAATCTACGCGCTCGACCTGAACGCCCTTACCCTCGAGCACAGCGGCCAATTTGGTCGCCATGATTTGTGATTTTGACCCAGGGTTCAGGCTCGTCGAAATAATCGTGACGTTTTTCATGCTCTATCCTTGGCTTCACGTTTAAACGGGTGTTTTTTCAATAGAACCCCAAGATATAACATTTAGCGGTCCAACGCCCACTTACATTTTCAAGCCGGGTCCGGGGCGCCGGACCATCACTTTGGTCTCGCCAAGCATCCACACGATTTCGTAATTGCTTTCAAGCTCTTGCAGGATCAATGGCAGGTCTTGTTGCTCCAAGGTGGTGTCCATTTCATGCATCCAAGCGCCCAAAACCACCACTTTCGGCTCCTTGGTCAAGATGGCTTTGAGAATCACTTCTTTACCGGCAATTTTATAGTCTACCATCTCCACCAACGAGAGCCGTTCGGACACGCCAATGGCAAAATGGTTTTGCATTCCAAAAACGTATTCGCGTTCGCTTTCAAACACATAACCCGACCAAAATGCGAGCACCACATCGCCAGGCTCGGTGTGCTCTACGATGCTTTCTTTGACCGCCGTCTGGTGCTCAAAACTCCACACTTCGTTCCAATTCATGCCAGTTTTGCCAACCTGCAGTTCGTAGGTCGCCAGACCCAAACACAGGATCAGTACTCCGGCGAAAGCAGGGGCCAATCGGTTGCGCACAGTGGCAATCTTGCCGAAACTTTCCATGCCACCGACCAACAATAGCGCCAACATCGGCGTCAAAGAACTGGTGAAGTATTGGACATGGGTGGGGTCGGGCAGGAGACAGACAATTATGTGCGCGGCGGCGCCGACCCCAAAAGCACGGGTCAAAGCCGAGACTGGCGAAGCTTCCCGCCGGCGAGAAACCACCCACTCGACGAAAGCGATCACGACGACCAAGAGAAGGTAAAAGTTATTGAAGATGGCTCGGGCGAAGACGTTCAATGCCGCTTCAATTTGCGGCCAATGCAAACCGGCTGGGTCTGGCACGCTATCGAGGGCGCTGAATCTCAGATGATGATAGATGTAGTTGTTGAACCAAAACCGATCCAGGTCAGCGCTGACAAAGCCCAATACGGGAACAAGGGCCAATAAGAAGCCAATCGCCGCTGCAGCGGGCGCCTTGGGCGAAATGCGGACGGCATCGTTGCGGTTCGACTGCCAGACGAAGGCTAAAAAAGTGGCCGCCGCCCATGGCAAATACATGAGGCGAACACTCACAGCCAAGCCGGCAACAACGCCGGCGAGTCCAAACCAAAGGATCCGTTGGGTCCGCAGACCTCGGTCTAAAGCCCAGATGGTGGCAAACACTGCCATATTCGTGAATGCGTAGGTCTTTACCGTAACGTTCCAGGACATCAAATTCGGATCCAAAGCAACGATCAGTAGGCCAGCCAGCGCAACAAAGGGGCGGTCGCCAAACCGGGACCGCAAAAAAGAACCCCAAAAGGCCAAACCAAGCACAGACAAGGCCACCGAAAGCCATCGCATATTGGCGATCGAGGCCCCAACCATCTTGTAAACTGGTGCGTAAATATATGGAAAATATGGCATTTGCGGGTAAAAGAAGTCTTTATAGGGCGTTTTCCCCTCAGCGATCAAGCGGGCGGCTGTGGCGTAGTAGCCTTCGTCGCCATCGACGGGCCGAACCTGGCTAAGTCCTCCGAGGCCAATGGCACAGGCAATCACCACCAACAAAATAGCCAAACTGAGGCGCCGCTGGGTCATAACACCGGCTCCCAAGCGCAGATAGACGGCACAAAAGGGTCCACGATTCTCTTAAAGTTTTTCCATGGCATCCGATAATAAAGAATCGACATGAATCGCCCTAAGGTTTCCAGCACGAGGTGCCCACAGTGAGTACGCCCAACAACAGTATTCTCGACGAAATCAAAGCTTCAGGCCGCTTGCCATCGCCCACTGGCGTAGCCCTGACTCTTCTCGAATTGACCAGAGATCCCAATACTCGCATCGACGAAATGGCCGTGGTTCTCCAAGGCGACCCGTCGCTTTCCGGTCAGATCATCAAGTACGCCAACAGCGCCGCCTCAGGCAACCGAAAACCCGTCGCTTCGATCAACGGCGCGCTGGTGCGTCTGGGCATGTGCATGGTACGCCAACTGTGCCTTGGATTCTCTATTTTGTCGAACTCTGAAAAGGAACAGACGCGCGGATTCGATTATGGCGAATTCTGGGCGCGCTCGTTGTCCATGGCCTCCAGTTGCCAGACGTTAGCCCGATCCATGGGCACCATCAACCCTGACGAAGGTTTTACCTGCGGCTTGTTGGCCGAGATTGGTGGCCTGGCCTTGGCCAGTGTCTACCCAGAAAAATACGCCGAAGTGATGGATAAATGGGACAACGGACCCCGCGGACTTCTGATTGAAATCGAAGAAGAAATCTTGTCGATCAACCGCAACCAGGTCACGGCTTGTCTTTTTGAAAGTTGGGGCCTGCCGAAATTTTACCTAAAAGCGGTTTTACACAAAGACGAAACCGAATGGACCGACTTGAGAGATGGGAGCAAAGCCAGCCAAGACTGGGACAAACTGGCCCATTTGCTTTTCGCCGGTGGGCTCGCCGCAGAAATCTGTATGGAAACCGGACAGGAACGCCACTGGCGCGTGCTCGACCTGATGAATTTTGGCAAAGTGTTCAAGATTGAAGACGACGAAATGGTCGCCATCT
>JBLIOK010000132.1:0-7262 GCA_047639735.1 Candidatus Krumholzibacteriia bacterium
ATGTTTCCGACACTGTTTCCAGTGCCGATTTGAGTGCGGTCATCGCAGGTCTGTCGGCCTGTTTGAGCGACCCGGAATTGATGCCACAAAGTGGTAACATGGCGATCGGTGCGATCGTTTACGGCGATACCATCGCCACAATATTGCCTCTGACATCTGTCACGGCTGAAACTTTGGAGACCCGGATCATCCCGGCCCTCGAGAGCCTGAATACGGACCGCATTGTGGCGACTAATGGCGTCGCCTTGTCCGAAGCCTTGCGGGTTGCTTTGGGATTGTTCTCCGGTGCAGGTGTGCAAGATAAGCACATCCTGATCGCTGGTTCAGGCGAAGCAAATTCTGCTACCGAATTGACCGCTGCTTGTGGCGAAGCGGCTGCGGCTGGCGTGATGCAGTCGGCCCTCATTTTTGGTGACAACCCGACTCAATTGACCGTCTTGCAGGATTGCGTCGCGGCAACCAATGGCTTTTTCGCGCAAACCGGCGAAGACTTCGGTGCGGATTGCGAAGCAGCCTTGAAATACATGCTTCTGGTCGAGATGTCTGTGGAACCTGACACAGCCGAATTGAGCCGCAGCGCAGAACACTCGGTGACCGCAATGGTCTTCCGTGCGGGCGACGTTGATGCGTACCCAGTGATGAAACATGACGTAGCATTCACCGTCATTGATGGCCCCAATGTAGGCGACACGGTAACCGTTGCGACCGACTCGCTGGGCGCAGCGCTTTATGCCTATACTGGCAACGGCGGCTCCGGCATGGACACCATCGCCGTGGCTTCCTTGCACCCCGGCACGGGCGCGGCCTTGGCCGATACCGTGACGGTGACCTGGTTGAACACGCCACCGACTTGCGATGCAGGCGGACCTTATATGGCAACCGTCCTCAGCGATACCGCGACCGTAAACTTGGACGGATCTGGCTCCATTGACGCCGATGGCGACTCGCTGAGCTTCGTCTGGTCCGTTGATGGCGAGGGTGCCTCGTTTGACGATGCGTCGGCCATGAACCCGGTTCTGACTCTGACCGGTAACGCGGTCTGTGCTGATTCTCTGTCGGTTACATTGATGGTCACCGATGGCGCGGATTCGACGTCTTGCGACACAATGGTCCAAGTGGATGACCAACGCGCGCCGATGATTGAAGTGCGCGATGAGCCCATTGCCTTGTGGCCGCCTAATCACAAATATCACACGATCACGACTGACATGGTCTTTGAATCAGTAGAGGATGCCTGTGGCAACCCGCTGGACTCATCGGCGATCGAAATCCTGGCCGTTTCCAGCGACGAAGCTGAAGACAGCAAGGGAGACGGGCGCACGATGGATGACATCCTGATCGGTTGTCCTAACGAAGTTCAGTTGCGCGCCGAACGCAGCGGCGGCAACCAAGGCCGAGTCTACACGATCTACTATCGTGTGACCGGTGAGAACGGCACCAGCACCGACGTTGACTTCAAAGTTATCGTTCCGCATGACCAATCGGGCCGCCCCGTGGTTGAGAGTGATGGCGAAGGTTATATGGTCGAGGCTTCGTGTGGTGACGAAGGCTAATTGATCGTTTTGATTTAAAAAGTAACGGCCGGCCTAGTGATACTAGGCCGGCCGTTCTCTTTTAGTAGGATAGGAGATGGGCCGCTTATACAGTAAAGGGCGATTCTCCCAAGCGATGAAATCCGCTACTTAAGCAGCACCATTTTTTTCATCTCCACTCCACTCGGTGAATCAAGCCGATAGAAGTAGATCCCACTGGGCACAGGCCGCCCGTCTTCGCCTTTGCCATTCCAGGTTACTTGGTACGTCGAAGCCTGATCATGATCTCTGTTGACGAGGGTTCGGACCCGTTCTCCCGTAAGTGCGAACACCTGGAGATAGGCATGGCCCGGTTGATTCATGATGTATTGAATAGTCGTGCTGGGATTGAACGGGTTGGGATGATTCTGCAAGAGGCGCCCCGCCGCAATAGTCATTGGAACGGCAGACAAGTTACAACCCGAATCCAAGGTGTCGTAAAGATGGTTGCCATCATTGTCGAGACCGATGGTGTCACCGGCAAATTGTTCGCTGCCGTCGTCATTGCATGAGGTGGTGGGAATGTCAGGATGCCCGGTTCCTGGGTTCGCATAGTAGGGGGGCAAAACTTGTTCGCCCACCGTGGTGTAATTAAAGGGATCGGCATCGTCATGACATCCGACGCAGTCGTTTATTCCTGCATTGGTGTGGTGTTGCCGCAGACCGGCGCCCAGTCCGTTAGGAAAGGAAGGGTTTGCGACCACATTGTCTTCAGAACGGCCGTGGCAACCTACGCACCCGAGGGGAACCAGTCCGGAGCCGCCAGCTGAGGCATCCAGGAGCACGGGGAACCGACCGGAGGATTGATGGCAGGCATCGCAGTCTCCACCGAGCATATCGGCGCGATGTATGCTGTGGATGTTGCCCCAGTCTTGTCCGTCCACCGGCGAGATGTAGCTGTTGGAACGGAAGTCTCCGTGGCAGGCTGCGCAGTTGGTTTCGCCGCCGTCGGAGTAGGCATCGTAGGCGAACGCGGGGGACGAGAGGAGAACGATCAGAGTGAGCATTAGGGCAGTTGTGGTCATCCAGGTCGATCGGTAGCTAAACATCATTATATTGCCTCCTACTTGATGGGAAAATCGTGGATAATCCTCCATGACTTATTATCACTATTATATTGGGTTGGAGGCCTAAAACAATATTGATTCTGACTTTTCATTATCATTAGTCTGGTGGCCTCATTGTTTTTTGCGAGGGAAAGGGTGTTTATGTTCGTAATAGGACCTTTATTTGCAAATTTTAAGACTTTTAAGAAAATTTTATGATACATCGTCTTGAAACCTTCATCGACAACATCTGGTTGACTTGCCTGTCGCGAATTATAGTTGAGTCGCCACGTGATATTAGAAAGTCGCCGATTCGCGAACCCTCTTTGAGGCTTCCGTGAGGTGCTTTGCCATGAAATGTGGCGTTCGATTATTAGGCTTATGCTAACCCAGTTGATCCTTTTTCAAATGTTTTTTGTAAGTTTTCCTCCACACCATTTACTAACAATGTAGAGATAGAAACCCGACCCCTGATAAAAGGATTTTCGTGCAAGAACGAGCGGCAAATGACCAGCAGAATCGAACCACCGAACCGGACGTAAGCCGTTCGTTCGAAGCGATTCTTACCAAGTATCGGCAGACGTTTATCAAGATTGCTTCAACCTTTGAATCAGATCCCGACCTGAGGCAAGATTTGTTGCAAGAAATCTCTCTCTCCGTTTGGCAAGCGATGACCAGATTCAGAGATGAGAGTTCGCTGCAAACCTACGTCTATCGCGTTGCCTATAATCGGGCTCTGAACCATGTCGCCAAGCAAAGTCGAATGCCCAAAAACCAGGAGCTAGACGAAGCACACATTTCTTCTCAACACGCTCCAAACCCTGATCCTGAATCCCCTCAAAGAGTCGACAAACTGATGTCCGCCATTCGACAGTTACCGGTGATTCAACGCCAGTTGATAACCTTGTCCTTGGACGGGTTGAGCTATGCCGAAATCTCCGAGATTACGGGCTTGGACGAAAACAACGTCGGTGTGAATCTGCATCGGGCGAAAACGAAACTTAAAAATCTGATTGGAAAAAGCCATGACTAGTGAAAAATCTCAGTGGGATAACATCGTGAGCAGCTGGCAGAGCGATGACTTCGAAAGCAGCGATTCCACTCGCGCACTCCCGAGCGATCAGGCACTGAAAGCCACCGTTGAAAGCGCTGTCAAAGCCAGCCGGATCGAGACCGTGATTAGCGGCGTAATGGGATTGGCCTTGGGTGGATACATCGTGTCAGAGATCATCGCCGGATTGCCTTCTGTGTTGGACTACATTCTCTACGGCGGGATTCTCACCATCATCACCTTGGTCGCGTTCCTCGCAGTTCGGTTGAAAAGAGAAGAGAGACGCGCTGAGGGCGTGGGCACGATGAACTATCTCGGTCTGCTGCTCAATCAAGCCGATGCTAATATCAAGATGATCAAAATTGGGAAGTTCTTTGGGCTGGCAATCATTGGTCTGATTTATGCCATCGCAATTTGGATATTGGTGCAGATGTTCCTGTCGGGAAACTCGATGGCTAAGCCGGTAATGGCCTCTGTAATCATGGGTTTTGTCACGCTGTTTTTCCCGGGCATGATCTATTTTCTGCACAAGACACAGAAGAAAATTGTGACGAGAAAGCTTCACCTGGAATCCATGTTAGAGGGCCTGAATTAATGCCCATCCGGTTGACAATGGTTTAAGGATTCCGTGTTGGACCAGGGAGTCCATCGCCAACTCGTCGGGCCGCCAGTTCACGTTCCATTTGCGGGATGTCGCGATCGCGCAGGGGGTAGAACACCAGCGCGGCTGCGGCCAGCAGAGCCAGCAGCGCGGGAAAGACCGAGAACATGAGGCGAATGCCGAGCAGTGACGTGTCACTCTGGGTTGTGTTAGCGACGAAACCAAAAAGGCTAAGCATCCAGCCGGACAGCCCGGCGCCAATGGCCAGGCCGGATTTCTGGGCGAAGAGCGCACCGGAAAAAACGAGCCCGGTTGTGCGCCGGCCACGCTTCCATTCACCATAGTCAGCGCAGTCCGCGTACATCGACCAGACGATGGCCGGCGTGGGGCCGACGATGAGCATCGATAGGAAGTTAACCGCGAGCATGAGCCCGTATTCGTTGGCCGGTATATAATAGAAGACCGCCATGCCGATGGCGTTCAGCGAGGTCAGGACAATCATGACGGTGCGCTTTTCGAAGCGCGGTGTGAATAGTCCGGTGAGCACCGTGCCCAGAAGCATGGCCGCGGTGCCGGACATGAAAAAGATCGAGGCGCGATCGAAGATCCAGAAGACATCCTGCCCGCTGCTGGGCACGTAGTATTTCAAGTAGAACAATGTTGATCCGGCGCGGACCGCCACGTTCATCATCACGAAAAGCGCAGAGGCCACGAGCGCCAGCCACGGTCCGTTGCGCAGGGTCTCACGAATATCACCGCGCAGGTCGGTTGCTTGATCCGGCAGGGGAGTGATGCGTTCGCGGGTCGTGGCGAAAGTGATAAACCACAAGGTCGTCGAGATGATGGCGAACAAAGCCATGGTGAGCTGATAACCCTGCGCCTCGTTACCGCCGCCGAGCAGATCTCTCAAGGGAAGTACGAAACCCGAGATGAGCAGAGCGGCTCCGAACGCTCCAACAAAACGGTACATGGCAAGCCGCGTGCGTTCTTCAGAGTGCGGAGACATGACTCCCATTAGTGAGGAATAGGGGACGTTGATTGCTGTGTAGGCTAGCATCATCAGGCTGTAGGTGATGTAGGCGTAGATCAGCTTGCCGCTGCTCGAGAGATCGGGATTGGCGAACATCGAATAACCGATCAAGCCATAGGGAATCGCCAGCCAAAGAATGTAGGGGCGGAAGCGGCCGAATCGGGTGCGGGTGCGATCGGCGAGCAGACCCATTCCTACATCGCTGAAGGCGTCGAAGATCTTCGTGACGAAGAACATGGTTCCGATGGCAGCCGCGGTTAGGCCGATCACGTCGATGTAGTAGGAGAGCAGGAAAATGTTGAAGGTTTGGAAAAAGAAGTTCGACGCGGTGTCGCCCAAGCCGTAGCCGACTTTTTCTTTGAAACCGAGGCGCTCGGAGGCGGGGAGAGAAGATTTCACGGGCGGCTCCTGTGCATGGTGTTTTTGGGATTGCAATAAAGGGTAAATTCATCCGGTTCGATTTTTAGATTTCTTTCGCCGAAGGAAGATCCGCAAAAATACTAACCGGCATCCAAGCACTGATATCACCCAGCAACGCTGTCAACCCCGTCGCCCGCAATTCGCCGCTGTCAAAAGCCTTGCGGTAAGTGATGTCACCCATCCAAATATCAGCCATCAGCTTGACGGTGGTCGTGAAATAGAGGTCCACATCACGCCCAGGGTCGGTGACGCATATGTCGACCTCATCTTCATCAACCATCAGCCACCATTTTGACATGTCTTCAATATCGGTGAATTTGAAACGAATCACCGTTTGTTTGCCCGGCAATTTTTCGGTCACGACGCTGCGTTTTAAATAGGTCATCAGCAGTTCGACATCGTAGTCGCTCGCGGTCAAATTCTTTCGCGCCCATCGCATGCCCCAATGCCCGACAGCTTCGATGATCGGCAATAGTTCTTTGCAGGATTCGGTGGGGAAATATTCGTGACCTCTTAGGCCGGGGATCTTCTTCTTGATCAACAGGCCGCGCTTTTCGAGCATGCCCAGTCTCTTGGTTAATACGGTCGGGGATATCAGGCTCAAGCCGCGTTGCAATTCGCTGAATCTCGAACCGCCCATAAGCAGTTCTCGGATGATCAAAAGGGTCCATTTTTCCCCGATGATCTCCGAAGCCTTAGCAACGGGGCAGAATTGGCCGTATTGCAAAATATCCTCCGAAAACATGCTTTTTAAAAAGTAGCCGCTTACTCCATTTAGTGTAGTTGGATACTACACTTGGCGCCCTATAGGGACAAGCAAGTTATGCCTATTCTCACTCTATCGAACGCAACACACTGGGTGTTGCCGCTCATAAAGTGAAGAAAGGTAAAGCTCATGAAATTCCCCATCCATACCGCCAAGACCGTTGCTCCTCCGGCGAACGCCCAACTGCAGGCCGTCCAGGAATCGCTGGGATTTGTTCCCAATCTCTTTGGTGTCATCGCCGAATCGGCGCCCGCCTTGCAGGCGTTCATGGCGCTGAATAACGAGTTCAGCCAATCGTCGTTGACCGCCCTGGAACGAGAAATTGTGCAGGTCGTGGCTAGCGTTGAGAACGACTGCGCCTACTGCGTCGCCGGCCATACGGCTTTTGCCAATTTGCAGGAGTTACCAGCCGACCCCATCGAGGCCGCGCGAGGCGGTTACCCTCTGGCCGACCCAAAGTTGGCGGCCCTTCAGCGTTTCACAATAGCGGCGGTGAAGAACCGTGGTCACGTCGACCCGATGGATCTTTTGGCCTTCAAAGATGCTGGCTACGGACCGGCCCAAGTGCTCGAGGTTGTGCTCGGGGTCTGCGTGAAATTCTTCAGTAATCTGACCAACAACATCGTCGGCATTCCGCTTGATGAAGAATTTGAGTCGTTTGCTTGGCTGAAGGCCGTTGAAAATTCCTCATCGCGGTAGGCCTTGATCGCGAGGATGGCGGATGTTCATGGGCGGTTCCCATACGGTTCGTGCTCTGGTTTCTAAGGGCTATTCAAT
>JBLIOK010000133.1:0-7123 GCA_047639735.1 Candidatus Krumholzibacteriia bacterium
TAACTGCCGGCCTTGTCGTTTGTCCCCGAGGCACGGCTACCACCGAACGGTTGTTGTCCTACCACAGCGCCCGTTGGCTTATCGTTGATATAAAAATTACCGGCGGCGCCCACCAGTTCATTTTTCATCTTAATAATCCATTCCCGGTCTTGACTGAAGACCGCACCGGTCAAGGCATAAGCCGAGCTGGTGTCGCACAAACGCAGAGTCTTCATGATGTCTTTTTCTTCGTACACGTAAATGCTCAGCACGGGTCCAAAGATTTCTTCGACCATTGATTCATAGTGAGGGTCTTCAGCCAAAATCACTGTGGGCTCGACAAAGTAACCCACCGTATCATCGCACTTGCCGCCGGCGATGATCTTGGCCCGGCCTTTGGCTGCCTTGCTCCGCGCCCGGGTCAGGTAGCCTTTGATCGTGTCGAAGGAATTTTGGTCAATCACCGCGCCCATAAATGTCTGGAAGTTCGTCACATCTCCCATTTTGATCGTTTTGATGGCTGCCAAGAGCTTCGGACGCACTTGCTTCCATAAGGCTTCAGGAATATAGGCACGGCTCGCTGCGCTGCATTTCTGACCTTGGTATTCAAACGCGCCGCGGACCATTGCCGTAACCAACGCATCCACATCGGCACTGGCGTGGGCGAAGATAAAATCTTTGCCGCCCGTTTCTCCCACGATTCGCGGGTAACATCCGTATTTTTGAATGTTGTTGCCAACTTGTTTCCACATTCCCTGGAATACTGGTGTGCTGCCGGTGAAGTGAACGCCACCCAACTCAGGGCTTTCCATTACGGGATTACCAATAGTGCCGCCACTGCCTGGCACGAAGTTAATCACGCCATCGGGCATGCCTGCTTCTTTAAGTATCTGCATCAGGAAATGTCCGGAATAAACCGAACTTGAAGCTGGTTTCCAGATCACTGTATTGCCCATCAAAGCTGGAGCTGTCGGCAAGTTGCCAGCGATACTGGTGAAGTTGAAGGGCGTGACAGCAAAGACAAAACCATCAAGTGGGCGCTGCTCCAACATGTTCCACACGCCGGGTGAACTTTCGGGTTGTTCGCTCATCACTTGTTGAGCATAGAACGGATTGAAACGCCAAAAATCGATCAGTTCACAAGCGCTATCGATTTCCGCCTGTAGTGGGTTTTTGCTCTGCCCCAACATGGTGGCGGCATTGACGGCCATCCGGTGCGGACCGGCGAGCAGTTCGGCGGCCTTGAGCAAGATCGCGGCACGTTGTTGAAAAGGAGTATTGGCCCAATCTTTCTTCGCTTTTTGCGCCGCCTTGATCGCTAGCTTCACATGAGTGGCAGAGCCTTTGTGATACTGGCCTAATTTGTGGCGATGCTTGTGTGGCATCACGCAGTCGCCGGTGTCGCCAGTACGGATCTCTTCGCCGCCAATGACCATCGGGATATCAATCTGTTGGCCGGCCAAAGTCTTGCAGGCCGCTTTCAGTTCTTTCTTTTCCGGCGACCCATGTGCGTAGCCAAGGATCGGCTCATTGCTGGGAAACGGAATATCAAAATTGGCGTCGGACATCGTCTTCCTCCGGGAAAGAGCGTGCATACGGGATGTGTCTGCGTACGTTGGCAAAGAAGCTCGCTTTGCGCAAGCTCAAAGGGGTTGCGATCCACAGAAACCCTTGTTCTGGGTCCAGTTATTGCTACTATAGAAACAACCTGATTCAGACTTCGCAATAATTGAGGGATATTCGATGAGCCAACCGCCAAAAAATCTACAGACCATAGAGTCCCATATACTCAATCTGCAAAGTTTGCACCCTAACTCCAGCGGAGAGTTTACGGGCCTGCTGAACGATATCACTTTCGCTTCTAAGGTCATCAGTCGCGAGGTGAACAAGGCCGGCTTGGGCGATATCTTGGGCGCTACAGGCGACGAAAATGTACAAGGCGAAATTGTTCAGAAACTCGACGATTACGCCAACACCGTTTTTATGCGCTGCCTCGGCACAAAAGGCCAAGTATCGATCATGGGCAGTGAAGAATTGGCCGAGCCTTATTATCCAGACACCAGCAACGGATCCGGCGCCTACATTGTGGTTTTTGACCCTCTGGATGGCAGCTCGAATATCGACGTCAATGTTTCGGTTGGAACCATCTTCGGCATCTGGAAAAAGAAGAGTTCTCTGGTCGATGTTTCTGAATCTGACCTTCTGCAACCCGGGCGCGAGCTCGTCGCGGCTGGCTACGTGATCTATGGTTCCAGCACCATGTTCGTTTATTCCGCCGGACACGGAGTGCATGGATTCACCCTCGACCCCAGCCTTGGCGAATTCCTCTTGAGTCATGAACACATTCAGACGCCATTTCAAAGCAATATATATTCGGTCAATGAGGCCTACGAGCCCAAATGGAGCCCCGAGGTGCGCGAAGTCGTGCGCCAGTTGAAGTACGGTCGCGACACCAAGACATCACGCAAGGACGCCCCAGGAAAAGGCGCTGGCTTGACCGCGCGATATATCGGTTCCCTAGTGGCGGACTTTCACCGCAACTTGCTCAAGGGCGGCGTGTATTTGTACCCACCGACATTGAGCCACCCTGATGGCAAGTTGCGCCTGATGTGCGAGGCCGCTCCTCTCGCTTATATTGTTGAAAATGCCGGCGGCTACGCGAGTGATGGACAAGGAAGTATCTTAGACATCACGCCAAAAACATTGCATGAACGGGTGCCGCTCTATATCGGAAGCCGAGATGATGTGCTTTGGATCGAGCAGGCATTGGGCAAGGCCGAGAAACAAGTCTAAATTCATATTAGTCGATGCAATATAAAAAAGGCGGGTCATTACGACCCGCCTTTTTAAGCTTTATGAACCCTAACTAACCGGAGCCTGGTTAAACCTGTGGGTCCATCTGCTTCTGTAAGCCCTTGGTTTCAACAACCAGCCCCAGAGCAAAGTTTTTACAACGTGGGCGGTGAGGATGCCCCGCAGGAATCAGAATCGCTTCTCCCTGGCGGACTTCCTCTTCATGGCCGTCGATTTCAACGATCAAACTGCCCTCCAGGATGTAAACAAATTCATCACGATCATGAGTATGGGTGATGTAGTCACCGCTATAACGCACAATAAACGCGTGGTGACTGTCGTCGATGTCGGTCAACTCAACCGGACGAAAAACGGACGTCAAACCGCGTGCCTTTTTAAGAACGGAATGTTTTGACACCTTCAGCGACTCCTTCGTTTCCTTACTCAATATTATTGATCCTCGGCTGCGTTGAGCAGCGCGGCTTCAGCGGAATCGGGATAAAGACTCAACAGCCTTCCACCCCACTCCCAGGCTTCATTCGTGCGATCCAACTCCATGAGACAGTTGCGCCCTTTGAAAAGCGCGGCGGGTGCTCGCTCGCTGGTTGGGAAGGTCGTCAGCATCTTGTCAAAATGACCCAATGCCGCGCTATAGTCTCCCTCGCCATAAGCGATATCACCTAACCAGTACATGGCCCCGTCGGCGGCCTCGGAGTTGCCGTACCGGCTCAAAAACTCATCAAAGCCTTCACGAGCCAGATCGAGATTACCTCGATTACGATCCAATTCCGCTTGCGCCAAAATGGAGCGTCCTTCTTCAGGCAGTGTTTCGCCACTGACATCCGATGGAGTCGGTGGCTTATACTCGCCCAAGGTAGGAATGCCTTGCCGCGTCGCCAACAGATCCACGCGAGCCGATAGAGCCCGCATATATTCGGCGTTGTCATCCAGCTTTTGCAAGAGTTGGTCCATCCGGGTGGCCACTTGACTCAATTTGGCCAAACGCATAGCCGAGGTCTCGGTGCCGGCATCCCGATCCATGCGCAAAAGTGCTCCCATAGCCTGCACTTCTTGCATCAGATGCTTATTCTCTGATTGCAGCTTCGAAATCTCATCTTGATTGACCTGAACCGACGATTCGATGCGGTTTAGCTGAGGTGCGCAGCCGCTCATCACGCCAGTGAGTGCTACTAAACCGACCAGCATTAAGAAAATGCTGGTCGATTTAAAGCGGCGAAGGCGGGATTCTGAAATCCCATATTTATCGAATGTAAACATCATTGGCTTCCTTGCTGCCTGTCGATAGTCAAGACCATCCTTGGCCTCAAAACCGCTCAATTTTTAAACTATGGACGCTCAAAATGCGCCCGGCGATTGCGCGCCCAAGCATCTTCATTGCTGCCTTGAGCAAACGGGCTGTTTTCTCCGTAACTCGTCACCTGCAGCCCATAGGCTGGAACACCGAGGCTGACCATGTAGTCACGTACGGCATTGGCGCGTTTTTCACCCAATGCCAAATTGTATTCCACGGTGCCGCGCTCGTCACAGTGACCACTGATCAGAATCTTGACCCGTGCCGTGCCCATTGCCCGTGCGTTCGCTGCCAAAATGGCCATGGCTTCGTTGCTCAATTCGTATTCGTCGAACTCGAAAAAGATATCCTGCACGCCATACTCCGATGGATCCATGGCTGCGTAATCCGGTGTCTCTTCAACAGCCGTGTCTTCTTCTGGGGTAGGCGCCACAGGCAGTTCTTCAACAACTTGATCTTCCATACCGTCGGCGGCATCGGTGTTGACTTCAGGGTCGCCGCCTCCACAGCCGGTAAACATGGTCAATCCCATCATCAGAACGATTGCCATCACCAGGGTCAAAGCGCGTTTTAACCAACCTTGATACATGCCGGACTCTCCTTGTCAGTGTTTCTGTTACCAGTTGTGCCAGATCCCTAGTTGGACCAAGCGGGAGATATATCGGGTTCATCCCCGAAAGTCAATTGGCGGAAGCTGCCTTCCTCGTCGTCGTAGACATACAACTTGAAAACGCCACTGCGATCCGAGGCAAACACCAAGTGCCTGCCATCCGGAGCCCAGCTAGGATCTTCACAATTGCGCCACTTGCGGTCTGTCACAACGCGGCGGTTTTCGCCCGTTGAATCCATAACCACGATTTGAGTATAATTGCCTTCACGAGTGGCGTAGGCAATCTTGTCGCCGTTTGGTGACCAAACAGCTGAATCGTTATAGCGACCCTCGAAAGTCAATCGGCGTCGACCGACTCCGTCACTATCGATGATATATAACTGCGGTGTACCCGTTCTGTCACTTGTAAAAACAAGGTCCCGTCCACCAGGGGACCAACTGGGGCTGATTTCAATCGCCTTCGAGACGGTCAAACGTTTGATAATCTTGCCTTTGGGGCTGATCCGATAGATTTCGGGGTTGCCATCTTTAGACAACGAAATCAACAGTTCTTTGCCATCAGGGTGCCAATCTGCACCATAATTCAGGCCAGGTAAAGCCAGAACTTGGCGCACTTTCCCATTTGCCGTATTGAGTATATAAAGACCCTGCTGGTGGTTACGGTAACTTGTAAACGCTATTTCTGAACCATCGGGCGACCAACTCGGACACAAGTTGAGATTCCTGTTCGCCGTCATGCGCAAAACGCTTGCCCCGTCGTAATCAACGGCATAAAGGTCACTGCCTTGGTCGCCGCTGCGCGAAAAGACAATCTGGGACAGGGTAATCCCTGGTTCTCCAGTCAGAGCATAAATAATTTCGTTAGCGAAATGATGAGCAGTCGCCCGGAGTTGCGAGGGCAGCGGGCGGTACCTTTTGTTCATAATCAATTGCCGTTCTGGCCAGGTCATGAGATTAAAACTAACCGTGATCGGTGCAGATTCTCCGGTTTGGTCCGCGTCACGCAATGGCCCCTCAATAGTGCCCTCGATCACATGACTAAAAGCGAGGCTATCAGGGCCTCCCACTGTTTCGCCCACCCGAAACATGCCACTGAAAACCAGATCATCTTCTATGATGCTGCGTAAAAGGTCGGCTGCTTCGACGGACGCCTCACCTCCGGATAAAACATCCAAAGTGGTCAACTGCACGTCTGTTTTCAGATGGGGATTAAGCTCCGTGGTGATATTCCATTCTTCATCTGCATGACAAACGGACACACCAAAAATTAAGGTCATCAGCACGACTGAGCATGCTTTGAAAAACGGAACTGTCCTAAAGAACATCAGGTACCTGGCTTCAAGTTAAAAGTAAAGGTGATCCCGAGGGAATTACCATTGTAGTTAGGGGGCAAGGGAGGAAGCCGCGTAGTCTTAACAGCGCGCAAGGACTCGCGATCGTAAACACCAACGCCGCTATTCCTTACTAAAGTGACTTGGCTAACTGATCCATTGCGTGCGATACGAAAATGGACAGTACAAGACACCACGGCCCGCTTGCCAAAGCCCAGTTGACGCGGTTTCCACTGACTCACCACTTTGCCTTCAATCAGGCTGATGTACCACGAGAAAGGAAAATCTTCGTCGGTGCCGTTTATTGTCGGCACGGTCAGGGCAGCCTGAGGAACGACGTCCGCGATCTCAGCCTTGGTGTCCGTTTCCGTTGGCTTCACTTCCGGCTCTTTGATTTCCGGCTGTGGATCCTTCTTAACATCCTTTGGTTCCGGCTTAGGTTCCGGCAACGCTTTAGGTGGCAACTCGGCCTTGATTTCTGGCTGAGCTACGGGCGGCGCAGACTCTATAGCCGGTTGAGCTTCTTGTGGCTTCGTCTGCGGCATGCGCACCATTTTGACGTTGATAGACTTCGGTTGGCGCACCGGCTGTTTGGCCACGGTGTTGCCAAACATCAACACCATCAACAAAACAAAGGCATGAGTTAGCAGTGAAAGAGGAATGCCCTGCCGCCACATCACGAGCCCGAGTCTCCTGGGTTCGAGACGTCTTGGGCAGCTTGATCAGTCACTAGGCTAAGGTTTAAAAAACCTTCGTATTCGATTGCGGCCATGACTTTCAGCACAAATCCATAGGGCACTTCTTGGTCACAGCGCAAATAAACGGGCACTGTATCCTTCTTGTCCTGATAAGGAATCAGCACTTCGGCCAAATCAGCGATGTCGATGGGTTGTTCCTGGAAAAACACTTTGCGATTGTTTGTGATCGAAACAACCGGGCCTTCTTCAACAACCGTGTTTCTGGTATCAGCTTCGGGCAAATTCACCTCAACGCCGCCTTGTATGTAGGGAGCAGTGAGCATGAAGATAATCAACAACGTCAAGGTGACATCCACCAAAGAGGTGATGTTGATATTGGCCATCGTGCCATAACTGCTGG
>JBLIOK010000134.1:0-7119 GCA_047639735.1 Candidatus Krumholzibacteriia bacterium
ACCCGATGGTGTACTCGGCGGTGGCGACGATGTTGTGGTGACTGTCAACAGCGCCATTCCAGGTCGAAAGCATTCCTATTATGAATTGGCGGTCACTCAAGCGGCTGTCGATCAGCAAAGCGGTGTCGATCTGACCGGTGATTGGTCAGCTGACTATTCCCTTTTTAGTCTTGCTACGGTACTGGAGACTGATGGTTGGGGAAACCCCTACGAAGAACAGATGAGCACGCGCATAATCCTATCAGCCGGCCCAGATGCGGACTACTTCACGCCCGACGACAACATTCCGCCGGGAACTGTTCCGGATGATGTGGCGAGTTCTGGGGGAATCGAATACGTCGATGGATCCGGGGAAACTAGCGGTGCGCAGTGTAATCAGATAGCCTTCCAAGTTACGAATAATACAACGAACTCTATAGTGATCAATACGGTCGTGGCCAGTTGGGCTACGCCAACCGCCTATTACAGTAAATTGAGATTTAATGGAGCTTTGGTTTTTAACAGTTCGAATCCAAGAATGGGATCAGGCGAGTTGGTGACGCTGTCATCCCCGGCCACGCTCAGTGCCGGGGAGACAGCGACATTCGAATTGGAGGACTTCCGATCTCAAGCCAGCGGCGGTGGCAGCAAGCCAGATATGAGTGGCGTCACGTTCACCATCGAATTCTCCGACGGTTCAGTTATCACGATCAACTCTGGCTCGTGCTAGTCATTTAGTCGAAGTCAAACCCATTGGCTTTGATGTCGACTTCGTGCAGCGTGCCGTACTTGCCTAATCCTTCGCGAATTTCACCGGCGTTGCCCACAATGACCATCTGCATGTTTTCCCGCGGAAAGTAGGTGTCGACCAAACGTTTGGTCTCGGCCACATCCAGATTGTTCACCTTGTTTTCAAACGTGTTGATGAAGCTCTCGTCATATCCGTAGAGCTGCATTTGAACTAACAAACCGGCCAGTTGTGAACTGGTTTCATAGCGTGGCGGGAACTGGCCCTTTACGTAGGACTTGGCGCTTTCCAAAGTTTCCTCATCGATGCCGTTTTTCCACAAGCGTTCATAGACTTCTAGGGCGAGGTCAATGGTTTCGAAAGTGGTGGCGGTGCGAGTGAAGGTCGAGATTTGGAAAAGCCCGCCTTGGCCGTAAGAAACGAAGGTGCTGCGAGCGCCGTAGGTCAGGCCTGCATTCACCCGCAGTTCGTCATTGAGCCATGACGTGAAACGCCCGCCTAAGATGGTATTCACAACTTGAATACCGACCCGATCGGGGTTGGTCAAGGCAACGCCAGGTCCGCCGATGTAAAACGTCGATTCAGACGCGTCACTTTTGTCGACCAAGAGCACTTGCGCTTCGGTTGGGGTGCTGATGGGCCCGACAGCCGGCACCACAGCGTCGCCCTTTTTCCACGCACCAAACATCGTATCCAAACGCGCTAACATGTCTACGGTCGAAAAATCTCCGACCACACACAAAATCGCGTTTTGAGGCTGGTACCAATCCTTGTGAAATTGGGCCAAGTCATCGCGGGTAAAACCCTCGATTGTTTCGGCGTCGCCTTCAGGTACCGACGCATAGGGGTGATCGCCCAACATCAAATTGTGATAGTAGTTGCTGATGACCGAACGCGGGCTCTCTTTTTGCTGCCCCAATTGAGCCAACGTGCGCTTTTGGAATTTGGCAAACTCATCGGCATCAAAGGTGGGGTCCAACAACAGCTCGCCCAAGATTGGCAACATGGTATCCAGATCACGCACTGCAAACGAAGCTCGCATTTGGCTGTGGTCGCGGTTAGCGCTGGCACTGACTGAAGCTCCGATGAAATCAAATTGATGATCGAGCTCTTGCTTGTTGCGGTCACCAGCGCCAAAGAGCAGTGACTGGGCGGTCAGGTGGGACAAGCCGCTTTGGTCGCCATCTACCATCGCGCCACCACGTATGGCAACGCGCACGTCGATGAGTGGCACTTCATGTTGTTCCATGAGAACCACGGTCAACCCGTTCTTTAAGACCGTACTTTGATAAGAAGGCAGACGGTAACCGTCGGCTTGGCAAACGGCGGGGATCAAAATCAGCAGACCCAAGAGGCCGGAGAGCCATGATTTGCTAAGACTTTTCATTGGGTTACTCCTTCAGCGTCGACATCTTCGGGCGAGTCGAGCACACCGACTGTGCGGTTGGCTTTGCGGAAATATTTGAGAGCAACGCGTTGGATGTCCTCGGTAGTGATTTTTTCGTATTCGGCTGGGGCCGAGAACAGGCGAGCATAGTCGCCATAGAACAATTCGTAAGTGCCAATGGTATTGGCCTTGCCGTTGATCGTGGCCATGGTCCGATAAAAATCAACCAGCTTACGGTTTTTAACCTTCGCCAATTCATCGTCGGTTACGCCACCTTGGCCCACGCGGTTGATTTCGTTGATCATCGCGACTTCCAAATCATGCGCGCTGATACCGTCGGCGGCTACTCCGTAGAACATGAACAGGTTGGGGTCAAAGCTTTCAGGCATATAGGAGAAGACTTGGGTCGCCACTTGTTGCTCATCAATCAGGCTCATCTGCAAGCGACTGCTGCTGCCAGTGGCCAAAATGTCGTTCAATAACTCCAAGGCTTGCCAATCTTCACTGCCGGTTTCGGGCACGTGGTAAGCAAGCATCAAGTTCGGCGAAGTTACCGATTCTTTGCGCACATATACTCGGCGCTCACCTGTTTGTTCAGGCTCTACAGTCACCACTTGGCGCGGGGGGTCTTGAGCGGAAATTTTTCCAAAGTACTTCTCTGCGAGCTTTTTGACTTCTTTGAATTTCACATCTCCAGCAATGACGACCACGGCATTGTTGGGCGCATAATACGTGCGGTGGTAATCGACTAAATCTTGTAGCCGCCAGTTTTCGATATCTGACAAATGTCCGATCACTGACCAACTGTAGGGATGAGCGCGGAAGGCCGAGCCTTTCACTTCTTCCCAGATAGAACGGAAGTTCGAGTTTTCCAGACCGGTGCTGCGTTCACTCGTGACGACGCCGCGCTCTGATTCGACCATTTCAGATGCGATGTCGAGGTCGGCAATGCGATCCGCTTCGAGATCGAACATCAATTCAAGAGCGTCAGCCGGGAACCAGTCGGTGTATACGGTCACGTTTTCGGTGGTGTACGCATTGTTGGCACCGCCGGCGGCTTCCATGGTGCGGTCAAACATTTTTGGACCGTATTTTTTGGAGCCGTTGAACATCATGTGCTCGAAAAAGTGAGACAGGCCAGTAATGCCTGGCACTTCATTGCGCGAGCCGACTTTCCAAAACAGATACATGTTGGCATTGGGAATCGAGTGATCTTCAAGAACCATCACCTTCATGCCATTATCCAATGTGAAACTTTGAACGTCGTCGGCAGTGGTGGCTGCCGAGGCGCCCACAGCTGTCAGGGCTACGCCGAGCACGATCCCGCAGAGCCAGGACTTCATAGGAGACTCCTTAAAAAATCTGAGAAGGAAGTACATTCACTAATCGCTGTGAAATTTAACCAATTATGGTGTTCAAGACTACAAAAAAACATCGGCCTGTAGAAATCTACGGCATCACTTTGGCTTCCGATCCATGCGATGGGTCCAAATGGCCGCCCCGACGATCAAGGCACCGCCGGCGATACTTGGCATATCGGGCCGCTCACCCCAGAATGCGAAGCCAATAATTAACGCAAACAGCACATGCATATAAGAGAAGACAGAAATTCGGGAGGCCCTGGCGTGATGGAAGGCAAAGGTCAATCCATATTGTCCACCGGCGCCGAAGACTCCTGTGCCAAGCAATGCTAACCACTCTTTTCCTGTCGGTTGTGGTGGATTCGCCACCAAGAAAGGCAGGGTGCCCAAACAGGAAATCAGGGAAAAGGTCAAGATGATGCGATTGGGCGATTCTTTATTCTTGAGCGAACGCACCAAAACATAGGCGATGCCAGCAAAGAGACCCGAGCCAAAGCCGGCAATGGCGGGCCAGGGGGCGCCATCAAAACTTGGTTTGATGATGAGCATGGCTCCAGCAAATGCGGCTATCAGGGCGGGCACCATGGCTCGATTAAATTGTTCTTTGAGAAAGACCACGGCAAAAATGGTGGCGAAAAATGGCGATGTTTTATTAAGCAAAGAAGCATCGGCGAGATGCAGACGTTCGATCGCCAAGAAATACAGCAAGACTCCTGCGAGTCCGCTCAGTGAGCGAAACAGCAAGCGGCGCCAATTTGTAGTGGGCGAAAACGGATTTTGTTGCAGCCGGAAGGCGACACTGCCTGTTATCAATAGAGTCACGAAGTTTCGCAGAAAAACCTTGGCCGGCAAGGCCACATCGCCGGCAAATTTCACCATGGCGCCCATCAATGCAAAGCTCAGCCCAGAAGCGAGCATCCACATGATGGCGCGGGGCATGTTGTCGAGATTGCGGGGTGCGTCCAACGTGGGGATTTCCTTTGGCGGCGTATGAGAGTATCATGTGTGTTCAACTCGGTTAGAAAATAGGCTCTGATTGAATCCAGGTAAAGCACCACTGGCGTTAAGGACTTTTTGTGTCGCTCATCTATCCTGCTGAATGGAACCCGTTGCCGGCCGACTTGGCAGAGCCTCTTGTTCGAATCTGCCGGTTGGTGGAGGAGGCAGGCGGCCAGGTTTGGTTGGTGGGAGGCAGCGTGCGCGATTTGGCCATGCAACGGCAGCTCGAAGATCTCGACCTGGAGGTTTTTGGACTCCCGGCCGAAGACCTGCAAGCCTGTTTGGCGAAGTCTTTCGAATTGGATTTGGTTGGCGTTAGTTTTGGCATCTTGAAATTACGGGGATTGCCTATTGATGTGGGGCTGCCCCGCAGTGAAACCAAGTCTGGACACGGCCACCGGGGCTTTGCCATCAGTGCAGACCCTGAATTGCCTCTTGAACGGGCTGCCGCGCGCCGGGATTTTACCGTCAACGCGATTTATTGGAACCCTCTGACAGGCGAAATCAAAGATCCCTGGGGTGGTCTTGACGATCTCAAGCGTGGCATTCTGCGCCACACCTCTGCTGCCTTTAGCGAAGATCCGTTGCGTGTGATGCGTGCCATGCAGTTTGCGGCGCGGTTTGAACTCAGAGTGGCGCCAGTAACCGTCGAACTTTGTCGCCAGATGGAGCTAGAGGGGCTTGCAGGAGAGCGCATCTGGCAAGAATGGGTGAAGCTGATCAACCTTGGTGCAAAGCCTTCATTGGGTTTGAATTTTTTACACGAGTGCGGCTGGTTGACTCACTTTCCGGAGTTGGACGCGTTACGCGGCTGCGAGCAAGACGCGATTTATCATCCAGAGGGTGATGTCTGGGTTCACACGCTGCATTGTATGGACGCGTTTGCGGGTGAGCGGACGGGTGATCAGTGGGAAGACTTGGTGGTGGGTTGTGCTGTGCTATGTCACGACTTGGGCAAGCCGGCGACCACAAAAATTGCGGAAAACGGGCGTATCAGCTCACGCGGTCATGAAGACATTTCGGTAACGGCGACGACCGCCTTTCTTGGGCGCCTGACTGACAATCAGAAGTTGATGGCCGACGTACTGCCACTTGTGCAGGAACACATGCGGCCAAATCAACTTTTTTACAGCGATGCCTCGTCGTCAGCAATAAGGCGCTTGGCCGATCGGGTAGGCCGGATCGACCGCTTAGTGCGCGTGGCCAGAGCAGACATGTTTGGGCGCCCTCCCTTGCCGACCGGTGACTATCCAGCGGGTGATTGGTTGCGCGCTAAGGCCGAAGAGTTGGCCGTTTTTAAAGAGGCAGAAAAACCCCTCATTTTGGGACGCCATTTGATCGCTTTAGGTGCAGAACCGGGGCCTAAGTTTTCGGAGATATTGAGGGAAATCTACCAGGCTCAACTTGCTGGTGAGTTTTCTTCGCAGAGCGAGGGCGAAGTTTTCGCTGTGAAATTGATGTCTAAAAAATAATCAGTGATTGAGTTCGATAATAAAATCAGCATTGACTCGATTAGGATGCAGGTAGGTTTTGACCCGCGCTATCTCATCTTGCCAGCATCTCGAACGGCGCTCTTTGTGACACGGTTCGCCGTGCTTATCCGCGATGGCCTTTTCAAATCTTGAAATAAAGTTCATAGCTGCGGTTTGACCGTCAACGACCTGAAAGAGGATGCGTTGCAGTCGATCATTCTTGAGGAATAAAGTGGCTTTGGTGCTCCATTGGCGGTCGGGATTGAGATAGCCGTCGGTACAGGGATAGATGCGCAATTCTTCGTCGAATCCGATCAGCTCGCAGTTCTCTACCGAATAGATAGTTTGATTAAGGGGGTCGCGCGACAGCAAGCGCAGAAGGAAGCCATTGCGGTGGAACGCCGCTTCGTCGAGCATAGCGGCGGGCAATTTTTCGCCCAAAGTCATCGGTACTTTGTTGATGGTCAAATTTAGATTCACAGTGTCCCTCCCCAGATTCACAGTGTCCCTCCTCTTTGTAGTCGCTAATTGTAGCACTTATTATTAAGATTTGTGAATTAAATAATGATGCTAACTTATATTATTTGAATTGCTTATAGCTGACAATATCTTGAAATTACTCATCGTTGCTCATGATTTATTACAATGCCGTAGAGAAACTTTGCGCGGCGTCACTTGAGTATTGAGTGATGTGGTTCTCCCAGTGCACGGCGGCGGCGTCCCTATTCTGGGTTCGCAGAAGTTCGTATAACGCCGCGTAGCTTTCAAGCATTGTAGCCGGATCAAAGCCGAGCAGAACCGCCTGATTCCAGCAGCGGCGCGCTAGCGCATCCAGGCGGGTGATATCATTCACCAGCATCTGATTGGGGCATCCACTGATCGTCAATAAGGTCCACCGACAGATCAAATCAGCCAATAGCGAACCGCTGCCAGCAGGGTCCTGATTGATTTTGAGCTTAGCGCGACCCAGCAGATTGCTCAATTCCATAATCTGACTAGTGGGAATCGATTGAGTAAGGCCCAGGGCATACGGTGCCATCTTGGCGAGCATGGCCTGCCTTTGCAGGAATTCTTCGCTGGATATCTGCGGCACCATGAATCCGCGTCCCATATCACTGGCCAAGAAGCCCGTAGCCTCGAGGCCCAACATGGCTTCGCGCAGGGGCGTGCGGC
>JBLIOK010000135.1:0-7114 GCA_047639735.1 Candidatus Krumholzibacteriia bacterium
TCCAGAAGCGGTCTGGCAGCGTGTGGCAACTGTAGCGGTGCCCGGAACGGGCAATAAGCCCTTCTCGGAATGACCGATGGGAGCCTCCATCAAAGGCCTCTAAGAATTTAACATCTCTTATCTGCAAATCCCACAACCCTTTACGAGACAATGAACAAGCTATTGCGAATAGCAGTTCATGTCAAAAAATCCTACATATTGATCGCTGGCTCAGTCTCCTGTATACTTCATATTGCAATAAGTGCTAAGCAAATTCGCCCAATCTCTGCTTAATTATCCATGGAACTCGAGGAAATCCCGTATGAAAAAGTGTCTGTTGCTCGCCCTGCTGGCTGCTGTATTCAACATTTCAGCATCTGGCGCCGCCCCCGTTTACGAAAATTCCAGCGTTGTGGGACAAGTTCAGGATCGCATTATGGTGATCATGAAGCCCGGCGTGAATTTGACGATCAACAAAGCTGCCGGCCTGCCCCAGGTTGGCATCGCGGCCATGGACGCTCTTTCTCAACAGTTTGACGTGAAAGAAATTGAAGGCCTCTACGCAGGGCTGACCAAAAATCTGGGCAAAACCAGTCGCGACGATTTGGACCGCGTTTTTACCGTCGACTTTTCAGCGGACGTGAATCTGCAAGAAATCAAAGCCGCCTATGAAAAATTGCCAGAAGTCGCAGAAGTGCACCTGGTCGACATCTGCAAAATGTACGATGCCTATTTGCCGGATGATCCGGGCTTGTCGTCGCAGTACTACCTGCGCAATCTGAATATTGGTGGCGGCGATGTTCGCGCCCTCGGTGCCTGGAGTGAAAGCTTGGGCGATTCCAACGTGATCATTTGCATACTTGATTCGGGCATGGATTGGCAACATCCCGATCTCGGTGGACCACATCCGGACAAAGTTAATGGCGCGGTGTGGACTAACTGGGACGAATATTACGGCACACCCGGCGTTGATGACGACAGTAACGGTAAGATCGATGATATTCGGGGTTGGGATTTTGTGAACATTTCGGCTAGTCAAGGCTGGCCAGACGAAGATGTGACCACCGCCGATAACGATCCGATGGATTATGGCTCGCACGGTACAAACTGTGCGGGAATGGCGGCGGGAATCACCAACAATGGCATTGGCATCGCTGGAGTCGCTCCAGGCTGTAAAGTGATGGCCGTGCGCTGCGGTTGGACACCCAACGGTTCCAGCCAGGGCGTGGTTCGGATGGACTATGCTGCGCAGGGTATCATTTACGCGATTGGCAATGGCGCCAATGTGATCAATTGCAGCTGGGGATCATCGAGCTCACTCGATTTTGCGGTCAATGCCGCTCTCAATGCTGGAGTGATGGTTATCACGGCAGCTGGCAACGACAATACCGATAACGATGCAGGTCTCGGCGTGCCATCATTTTTGTCGACCAAAGCTGGCGTCATATCTGTGGCAGCCACCGACCCTAACGACGCCAAAGCCGGCTTCTCGAACTTTGGAAACTGGGTCGAGATTTCGGCACCTGGCACGGCGATTTACACCACAGCCTACAACGCCACCACCGATGAACACCTTTACGCTTCGGTCCAAGGGACCAGTTTCTCCTCGCCGATCACTTGCGGCGCCGCCGCCTTGATCATGTCGGCCATGCCCGGCCTGACCGGCCCCCAAGTGGCTGCACTGCTCTACAGTTCGGCCGACAATTTGGACGCTGTGAATCCAGCCTATGTTGGACAACTTGGCGCCGGTCGTGTCAATCTTTTGCGCGCTCTGGGCGACAATGTGCAGCGGTTTCCCCAAGAATTCCCCACCTTGTTTGACGCTTTGAACAGCGCCGCGCCTGAAGACACCATTGCCATCGCGGGGACCGAAATATTAGCCGGGCCGATCACAATTCCCGGCAAAGATCTCAAAGTATTTGGTGGGTACAGCGCTGATTATATGACGCGCGACCCTAGCGGCAACCGCACGACGATTGACGGCCAACCCAATAGCAACGCCCTTAAGTTTACCGGCACTGTTGGCAATGGTACCGAAGTCGACGGGTTTTATATTTCAGGTGGTGGTGGCAACACCTTTGGCGGCATCCCCTATAGCGCTGAATACGGCGGTGGCGTGATGCTTAACAACGCCTCACCTACCTTGCGCAACCTGGAGATCACCGGCAACAATGTGGGTTCAGAAAATGAACTTGGTTGTGGTGGCGGCGTGATGTTCAACTCCTCCAATGCCGTATTGGAAAATGTCTACATTCACGGCAACACGGGGATACTGGGAGCTGGAGTCTTTGCCTTTGAAAGCACACCAACCTTGATCGACTGTGTGATTGAGAACAACCCCTCATTTTTCGACAACCTCGGTGCCGCACCCGCCGGTGGCGGCATTCACGCGCTGGACAGCGATTTGACCATGATCAATTGCACGGTGAGCGGACATACTGATCAGATCAATGGTGGTGGCATTTATCTCGCTGGAATCAATGCCGCGTCATCGCTGGATATAACCGGTGGCGAAATAAGCAACAACTCTGCCCGCGACAATGGTGGCGGACTGTACATCAATGGTGGTTCGTTAACCGCTACTGGTGTTCTGGTCGACAGCAACACCAAACTAGCGTCGAGCAGCTTCATGCGTGGTGGCGGCATCTATGCGACGAATGCTACGGTTGTTTTGGACAGCCTTACCTGTTCATTCAACGAAAGCAATGTTGGCGGAGGCATAGAGCTGGCGAACAATACGAGCGCTACGGTGACCAACAGTTTGTTGAATGACAACCTCGGCTTTTTCTGGGGTGGCGGTTTGGCCTACGACTCCAATGCTGCCGGATCCATCAGCGGCAATACATTTGTGGGCAACAATTCGGTAACTGGCGGAGCGGGGCTCTTCGTCACAGCCTCGGCACCTGATGTCAGTAACAACATCTCGGCTTTGAATACGGGTGGCACCACTTATGCCAACGGATTTGCCTTTCAATCGGCTCCAACTTCGTTCACATGCAATGATGGCTGGGGCAATGATAGTGCCGACTTCTCCGGTATCCCGGACCCGGTAGGTACCGACGGAAACATTTCACAGGACCCTGAGTTTTGTGCTGTCGGCGGTAACTATGGCATCGGCAGCGGCAGCCCCTGCAGTGCGGCCAATAGCGGTTGTGGAATAATGGGAGCCATTGCTGAAGGCTGCGGTGCTTCTGCTGCGCCGGACCCCACTCAAGGGATTCCTACCGTCTTCCACGTTGAACAAAACTATCCCAACCCGTTCAACCCCAAGACAACGATCAGCTTCTCCCTGTCCAAACCGGGCCACACCCAAGTTCATGTCTTCGATGTTGCCGGGCGCCACGTGCGCACCCTACTCGATGAAGACCTCGTGGCCAACGCTCACCAAGTGAGCTGGACGGGTGATGATGACCAAGGTCGTTCTGTCTCGGCTGGCGTCTATTTCTATCTTGTAACTTCTGGTGAGAATCGGTCGGTTGGCAGGATGGCGCTCATCAAATAGTTTGGCGGGTTAGTGGTTATATAAAAGAAGCCTGGAAGGTCCTCACCGCTACGCGGCTGCGGATTTTCCAGGCTTCTTTTATATAACCACTAACCCTCAGTATTTGATGGAGGCCTGCGGGGTCTTAGATGAGGGTCCTAATTATGGCGAACACTCCGGTGAGTATTAAGAGGGCGCCCATAGATTTCATGATATTGGAGAGGGACTTAGGAGTGAACTTTGAACGGTATTTGTCGAGGAGTAAGAGTAGCGTGGTGAACCAAGCCACGATGCCTATGGCTACCCCGGTTGAGAGGGACCCTAGAGGGCCGGTGGTTGGATTGAGGCCTAGGGTTGTGGCTATGGCGATCAGGGCTAGCCAGTTGATGGGGATGGCTGGATTGGCGGCGACTAAGGTGAAGCCCAACGAGAATTCTTTTAGAGCGGAGCTTGGGCTAGCTTTGGGTGCTTCGGTGGGGAGATTGTTGCGTAGGCGGAAGAAGTAGAGGCCTAGGCAGATGAGGAGGAGACCGCCGACGATTTCGGCGTTGCGTCCTAGGTTTGGCCAGCGGTTCAGGAGTTGGGCGGCGCCGAAACGGGCTAAGGCGCACCATATTCCTTCGGCAATGGCGGCGCCGAGGGAAAGGTAAAGACCGGCGCGAACGCGTCCGGCCAGGCCTCTTTGAAATACGAAAATAGAAACGGCACCGGCAACCGGCATGGAACCAACCCAGCCCAGGATGAACCCGGTGCCAAGAGAGATCAGCATGCTTCGCCGTGTTCGGCCACGCCAAATATCCGGCGCGCATCGTTCAAATCTTCTGGGGTGTCGATTTCCATACAGCGTAACTCACCCAAATCAACGGGCTCGATCTCGTGACCGGCGCTCGCCAACTCGGTGAATGCTTCTTCATAATATTCATTAACAAGTTTGTCGACGTGCATACGGCGGTGCAAAACTTTATGCAACGCCGCCACAAAGTCCGCCGAAAAAATCTCAAGCCCAACCGACTCGCCGGCCGCTTCGGTTGGCGGAAATTCTTTTGAAAGTGCGGCCACCTTACCCGCAGCATCGAGGCGCACCTTCATCTCTTCTTCGCCGACTTCGCCGGTGGTGCGTAAGCCAAGACGATTGGGCGCGCCGTCCGCCAATATCTTATCCAAGACTTCTGAAGTAAAAAGAATATCACTGTCCAATAGAAAAATAGGTTCGTCGCCCCGACAATTGGCAAGCATCAAAGACCATGCATTATTGGTCTTCGCGAAATCCTCATTGCGAACAAACGTGAAACTGAGATCAGGGAATCCCTCAAGCAACGCAGCCCGAATCATATCCCCACAAAAACCGTCCACGATGGTGAACGACTTGATTCCTCGGTCTGACAACAATCGTATGGAGCGGGCAAGAATGGTTTCGGCACCCACTGAAAGCAGGCACTTGGGGCAATTGTCGGTCAGCGGGCGCAATCGTGTGGCCTGGCCGGCTGCCAATAAGACACCTCTAATGACACTCCCCCTTAATTGCGTCAGCTTCCAATTGGCGGTCCGTCAAGGCCCGCCACAATAAGACTGCCAAGCCATAGGTTGTGCCCCCAACGAAGGCGAACCACAAATAAGCGTCAACGCGATTGAAAGCGCCCGCTAGCATCATCAATGACAAATGCATGGTTGGTCCGAGGAAGACAGCGGCCTGCATGATGGGACGTCTTTTTTGACGCCAATCGGCCAGCGTTACGCCATCTCCGGGGCAACTCGCTTGAGGCAGCGGAGCCGAATACCATATTTTAACGTAGAGTCCGTAGACCCCAATCATGAGTCGATCCCAGCGGTGAGACTTGGCGGGAAACTTGGACACTTCAGCCCGCATTTCTGCGAGTTCGACCTTCGGGTCGCGACGACATTGATAGACTTTGTCCATCCATTCGTTGCGAAAACGATCGACCCGAGCGCACCACCAAGCGTAACTGAGGCCGGCCGGAACACCGATCAACCAAATGAATGCAGGACTGGCGCCAGTAACACTTAATCCATGCAGCATGCCGACAATAACCGCCGTATTGGTCGTGTAATCTACGAGCCCGTCGAAAAGATATCCCGTCAATGAACTGGATTTCCGAACTCGGGCCAACATGCCATCGGCGCAATCAAAAAGGTTGGTTAGAAATAGCAAGATCGCTCCCCACAACAAATATTGCGGAGTGCCTTGCCAATAACAATATCCCGACGCGAGTCCCATAATCAAACTGACAAAGGTAATCTGATTGGGAGTAATTGGCGTAGGCTGGACAACTTTGACCAATCCAAAAGCGAGTGGGCGAAACAGGACGAGGTCCAGGAGCTCTTCCACTTCTGTCGCTTTAAGCATCGAGCGGTATTCTGCATTCAGGTCTGATAAACCCGATTTCACGCCATGTCACCGGCCGCGGCGGCGCGCTCTTGCGGGGCCGGCCACGCCAAACGTATCGCTTCACACAAACGTGCGTTTTCTTCGCGAGTGCCCAAACTGATCCGCGAGTAACCAAGGAATCCAGGTTCTGTAAAAAACTTGATAATCAAACCCTGTTGTGAAAGTTCAGCCTTGAGCACTTCAGCAACATGGTCAGAGAATTTCACCAATACGAAGTTGGCCGACGATTCAAAGACGCGGCACCCTTCGTAAGAACGGAACAACTTGTAAAATTCTTCGCGATCGGCCGCCATCGCCTGCGCAATTTCCCGGTAATATTCGGGGCTGTCCAAGGCGGCAATGGCAAGACGTTCACTGATTCGATTGTAGCCTAAATTGCGACCACAAAACTTTTGAAACCCGCCCAAGCCCTTGCCAATAATTCCGTAGCCGATGCGCACGCCTGCCAAAGCAAAAAGCTTGCTAAACGTCCTAAGAATAAGGAGGTTAGGATAGCGATCCGAAAGTGCACTAAAGTCATCGGATTCGTCACAGGTGAGGCCGAAATAGGCTTGGTCCAAAATGACAGGTGTGTCTTCGTAGGCCTCTAGAATCGTGATCAAATCGTCTCGCGAAAGCACATTTCCGGTTGGGTTATTGGGCGACGCGATGAGCACCATACCTGGGTTGTGCTCTTGCTTCATTTTCAACAGCGCTGGCACATCAAATTCAAACGTCGTCTCGTTTTCAATCAACGGGAATTGAACGGTGATGCCGCCAACTTCATCGGCAATCGCGGTATAATACCACCAGCTAGCTGATGGGATCAAAATAGTGCGTCCGGGTTTTAGAAAATAATGAACCGCTTCTTTCAAAATATCTTCGCAGCCGTAGCCAAGGATAATACGCTTCTCATCGACACCGTGCATCTCACCCAGACGAACCGACAAATCCGAATAGTTTCCTTGTTGAAAGGCGCGCGTGTATTGAGACAGCAAAGTCGAATCGGCATTGCGCAATACATCTAGGCAAGCGGGAGCCGGGCCAAATCGATTTTCATTCCGGTCCAACAAAATATTTTCGGACGCCGCCATTAAATACCTCAGCAGTTGCGCAGCCACGGGAGCAAATTCCGTTAGCCGCCATAAAAGGGACCCCGTTTCTGCAGGGGCACCACTATCCAAACCGACCCTCAAGAACCGGTGAAGTGAGTTTAAAACTAGCCTTTTGACCAGATTTTTGCCAATATTTTTGTTATCAGGGCCAAG